>CAMQVI010000008.1 GCA_947038195.1 uncultured Brevinema sp. | reverse complement strand
ATTTTCTTGAACTACTTCACCATGATTTCTCAAATCATTGAAAGTGTTTATCAAAAATATTAGTTATATATTCTTGTCAAGGATTATTCGATTGTCTTTTTTGAAAAGATAAACGGAAAGGGAGTGTTTTATATTTTTTTATGGGATTATTAGATTTTGGGGGGGAGATTGTTGATGATTTTTCTCCATTAAAAAACCCTCCTATATGGAGGGTTTTTTAATAAAAATCTATTAATCTTCTCTTATAACTAATGGAATTCGTTTCCTAATACCAGCATAGGCTGTAGGAACCACTAAGAGGGTAAAGAGTGTAGAAAGCACTAAGCCTCCAATAACAGAAGTCGCTAGAGGGGCGTAAGTATCTCCACCTTCCCCTAAGCCTAAAGCCATAGGAAGCATACCTAAAATGGTGGTAAAAGTAGTCATACAAACAGGTCGTATACGTCTCACACCTGATTGTACCGCTACCGTATCAATATCCATTCCTCTATTGGTAATCATTAATTGGTTCATATAGTCTACGAGTACAATACCGTTATTAATAACAATACCCACCAAAATCACAATCCCTATAGCCGAATACATATTAAGAGAGTGTCCTGTAAGAAATAGAAGTATCATAGACCCTAGAGCTCCAAAAGGAACAGATATCATAATAACAAAAGGGGCAATATAAGATTCGAATTGAGCAGCCATCAAAGCATACACTATAAAAATAGATACTATAAAGGCTAAAGCCAAGGAAAGCATACTTTCTTGAGTGTCTTCAAAGTCTCCCTTAAAGGCGATATTTACCCCAGAAGGAAGAAATATTTTTTCTTGTATTTGGCTACGAATAGCCGCTACAGCTCCTGTAACGTCTTTGGCGTAAACACCACTGGTCCCAGCCATAATAGAAACCATACGGGTAGAATCAGATCTCAAAATCTCTGAAGGTCCTGTTCCTTGCTGAGCGTCTACTAAAGTTCTAAAAGGAACAGTGCCAGAAGGAGTGGGAATACTAAGATTTAACAAAGAATCCACAGAAGTTCTATCTTCTCCACGCACACGCACACGTACATCTATATCATTACCAGTAGTTCCTAAAATTCTGGTGGCTATACGACCCCCAAAAGCGGTACGGATAATATTAAAGAGACCTACAGGGTTTAGTCCTGCCCTTGCGAGGGATACTCTGTCTGGTTTTAAAGTGATTTCGGGCACACCACCATCAGAAGTATTACGAGGGTTTTCTATTCCTTCAATATCTCCCATAAGCCCTATAAGCTGAGAAGCCACTTTGTCAATAACATCTAAATCATTACCTTGAACTTCGATTGCGATAGGTTCACCACCGCCACCACCCATTCCCCCGCCTGTAGAGATATAATTTTGTACGGGGTATTTTGCTAAAATGGGGCGTATTCTTGAAACAACTTGATTAACATCTTCATTTCTATCGGCACGGGAAACAAGAGACACTCTCATCTTTGTTTTGTGATCTAAAGCACTCCCAAAATGACCATTTTTCTGTTTTACTGCAAGGCTAATATTCTCAATAATATCATCCCCTATAGCCACTCTTACATCTTTTAATATTTCACGAGAAAGAGATTCGTTGTATTCATAACGAGTCCCCAAAGGGTAAGTAAGATTAATAGTGATTTCACCATCATCTGAAGGAGGCATATATTCTTTAGCCATAATACTGCCAAAAAACATTACTAAGGCAATAACAACAAGATTTCCACCTATTACCACTAACTTTTTACGCTTAATACACCATTCCAATCCGTGCTTATAAACAACATCGACATCATGGAGTACTCTATCATTAAAACGCATATTTTGACGTTTGTATTCAGGGATAATATCTTCTTCATCAGCTGCATCAAATCCTTCCATGTGAACATCCTTAATAAGGATAGAACAAAGCATAGGAACTAAAGTAATAGAAATAACTAAAGATGATAACAATCCTACAACTACAGTAACAACTAGATCTTTAAAAAGTTGTGCCATGATTCCTTCCACAAAAAGAATAGGAACAAACACGGCAATAGTTGTAAAAGTAGAAGCACTAATAGCTAAACCTACCTCTTGGGCACCATTTATGGAGGCAGCATATTTACCTTGCCCCTCCGCCCTATGCCGAAAGACATTTTCTAATACCACAATAGACGAATCTACCATCATTCCTATGGCAAGAGTCAAACCAGCCATCGAAATAACATTGAAACTAGTGTCAGCCGCATACATAGCAATAAAAGTAGTAATAATAGAGGTGGGGATAGAAAGTCCAATAACAAGTAAAGATCTCCAGTCCCAGAGATAAAAGAAGATGATAAGAAGGGCAAAAAGCCCTCCCTGTGTAGCAGAAGAAGAAACATTTGCTAAAGAATCTCTGATCGATTCTGCTGTATTATACATTTCTGTTATAGTAACAGAAGATGGTAAAGTTTTTTTCAATTCTACCAAGTGTTTTTGCACTGCTTTTTCTACTTCCACTGTATTAGCACCAGAGGATTTGGTGATTTCAATAACCACAGCACCGCGACCTGCTTTCGTGAGAGACTCGTCTTCTATTCCTGGTCCAGCAACAAATCTAAGAGAATTATCTTCGTTTCCTCCATAATAGATCTCTGCCACATCCTTTAGAAAAATAGGAGTATTATCTCTATAATCAACAACAATATTTCTAAAATCTTCTAAATTTTTAAGCTCTCCATCGGTACGAACACCAAATTTATAAGAGCCTTGATAAACATAACCACCAGCTGTTGTGACATCATTAACGCCGACAATTTGAGCTATCGTTTCTGCATCCAGATTATAAGCCTGCAATCTATTTTGGGTGAGTTCTATGTGTACTTCAGATTGAATACCACCACTCACATCTACTTGTCCAACTCCAGGTATTTGTTCTAAAGATTTTTTTATTTGGTTTTCCGCAAGGTCATAGGCTGTAGCAAGATCATCAATCCCTGCTAACAAAATCCCCATAACAGGGATTAGATCAGTAGAAAATTTAAATATTAAAGGGGCATCCGCTTCATCAGGAAGATTATTTCTAACAATATCGATTTTTTCTCTAACATTGAACATAGCTAGGTCTAAATCAGCTCCCCAAGCAAATTCAAGGCTTATAGTAGAGTTTCCTTCCATAGAAGTAGAGGTGATTTGATCTATATCTTCTACCGTAGAAAGAACATTTTCTAAAGGTCTCGTGACGGACACTTCCACTTCCTCAGGCCCAGCCCCTGTATAGTCTGTACTCACTGTAAGAACAGGAGACTCAATATCAGGAAGGAAATCCACAGGGAGTTTTAACCAAGCAAACATACCTACTGCCATAACGATAAGTAAAAGCATAGACATTGCAACAGGCTTTCTAACGGATATTTCTATAATGGACATATATAGTCTCCTTTATCTTTCATAAATCTATACTTAACTATCTTGAAGGACTTCAGTATTAGTACTTTTTATAGAAGTGTTTTCTATAGTTTCTTGTAAGGGACGAATAGGAGCGCCATCACTAAGATATTCACGTCCAAAAACGATCATCTCTTCGCCTTCGCTAACACCTTCAGAAATAGCCACTTTATCTCTATATCTTAAAGATATAGTTACAGGTCTAAGAACGGCAACTTCATTTTCATTAATAAAGATAGCATCTTGTCCTTCTTTGGTTTTAGCTAAAGCAGATTCTGGAACAACGTATACATTCGTTACTTCTTCAATAAATATATAACTTTCTGCAAAAATACCAGAAAATAAAACATTATCAGCATTAGGGATTTTAGCCCTCACCATAAGGGAGCGAGTAGCAGGATTGAGAGAAAGGTCTCTACGAGTGATTTTACCCTCAAAGGTACGATCAGGTACCGCTCTTGTTTTAAAGTATACTTTTTGTCCTATCTTTACCTCGGGAGCATAAGATTCTGGTACTTGTATTTCAGCTTCTAATACCTTGACGTTACCCACCATAGCTACAGCAGTACCCATGGTGACATCTTCTCCTTCGGAGACTAGAATACGTGTTACAACTCCAGAAACAGGGCTAGTAACTGGAGCAGGTGCATAACGCGCTCCTACTTCAAATCTATCTATAGATACAACAGCTTGATTTCTCAATACTCTTTCACCTTCTAAACGATTAAATCTTAATACTTTACCACTAACAGGTGAAGTTACAGAAACTTCATTTTCAGCTTTCAATTCACCGTATAAATCTAAAAATCGTTGTAACTTGGTGGGCTCAGCTTTTTGCACTAATACCGTTGTTCGTCTATCAATTTCTGTTTTATCAGCTTTAGGCCCTTTAAAACGGTAGACAAAAAGCCCTACTATTCCTACAATAACAACTGTTATTATTATTTTACTTTTCATGTATTATCCCCTTAACCTACTCTGAAGCCATAGAATTATTTTGTATTTTTTCGACCTCTTCCAAGAAAGAAGGAAGTTTATTAATAGAAACCTGTAAGGTTAATTTTGAAACTAATTCATTGTAAACAGCATTTAGAAGGTTTCTTTTGGTATCTATATAGTCCACTTGAGCTTGGTTAAGCTCTAATAGAGAAATTCGACCAAATTGATATTGAGCTCTAGCTATTTCCGAAGCTCTCAGAGCACTTTCTTCACTAATTCTGAAAGCGTCTACACTTTGACCTAGTTCTCTAATACTCAAAAGATTGTTTTTTACTTCTAATAATTTTTGCTCTTCTGCATCCAATAAAGCTATTTGAGATTTTTGAGCAGTAGCTTCAGCTGCCTTCACACGAGTAGCCACCCCTGTTCCAGGAATCCACTCTATAATAGGAATTTGAAGAGATGCTTGGACTCCATAAGAACCTCTATACTTAGCTTCTGAAAAATTAGCGATTGTTTTATCTCCTCCCAGAGAAGGATTGTAGAAGAATCCTACATCTAATGTAGGGAGCCTCGCCGCATTTTCTAGCCCTTTTTGACTCTTAGCGTTGTTTGCTGCTGCTCTAAGGTTAGCTAAAATAGTATCATTGGTGAAAATATAGTTCAAAGACTCTTCTTCATCAAATTCAGAAAATTCCACATTGGTAACTTGTAAAAGCTCTCCCTTAAGATATACAACAGTATCAGGTTCTGGTTTATAACCTATATAGCGATAAAAATCTTCTTGGGCAAACAATCTATTTTTTTCAGCTGTATAAAAGGTGGGTTGAGCAGCATAAAATTGGGAAAGAGATAGGGATACATCATAATCAGATACTCTACCGTTTTGAAAATTAATTTGAGCTTGTGTTAATTGGTCTTGTAGTTGTTTTAGACGTTCTATTGCAACGTTAACCTCTTCTTGTTTAAGGAATTGATTGTAGTAACGAGATGCCGTTTCAAAAATAATTTCTCTTACTTTATTCGTGTAGACATTTTGAGCGTTGAGATAGTTTTCTTTGGCAATACGGTGAGAATAAAAATTTCTCATCCCACTAAATATAGTTTTGGATATTGTAAGTGAGGGCAAGGTATAATCCATGGAAAAACCCTCGCCCATTGGACTTGTGCTTCCAATACTTGTGCCTCCAAAATTGGTTGTAAAACTTGCTCCTAAAGAAACGCCCACTTGAGGCACATAGAAATCTTGAATAGAACCTGTGTATAAGGATTTTGCACTGTCTAAATCTTTTTTTGACTGCGCTAATTCCAGATTTTTTTGTGCTGCTAAAGCAACAGCATCTATTAGTGTCCACTCATTAGTAATAGAGCCCGTTTCAAAAGCAATGGGCATATTTTCATTCTTATTTTGTAGCAAGGTTGTTATATCTTGTAGCTGTTGATTGGGAAATAGACTTTTTGGTAGTTCTTGACCAAAAGAATTACTTCCTATACATACCAATACACTACATAACAAAAATCTAGCAAAAGGTTTGATCATGATTTTCTCCTAAATGTGATGAATAGCCTGATTTTTATACATGGCCCCTATCATACTATAAGTCCTTTGCCATCATAAAGGATTCTTATTTTAATTATTTTTTATTTTATAACTGTTTACTAAGCTTATAAAATGGTCACCTCTCTCCTCATAGGAGGTATAGGCATCAAAAGACGCTCCACCAGGGGACAAAAGAATAGTATCCCCAATCTCCGAGCTATCTAAGGCTCCTTTAAAAGCCTCTTTCATGCTTGAAAAAACATCATCTTTTTTAAGTTCCCAAGATTTTTGTAATTCTTCAGCCATTTCTCCAAAAAGAAATACTCTTTTTGTTTTTTCTTGTATCTTATGTTTAAGAGGTTTGAAATCAATAGACTTAGAACGCCCCCCAGCCAGTAATATAACAGGCTCATCAAAGGCAGTAAGAGCTAATGCTACCGCTTGAGCTGTAGTAGCTTTGGAATCATTATAAAATTTTCTTCCTTTATATTCTCCAAGATACTGTAATCGATGGGGAACACCTTTGAAGTGTTCTAAGCCCTCTTTAATATATATATCATCCACACCCAAATTCTTAGCTACCGCTATAACAGTAAGAGCATTTTGGATATTATGAAAGCCTTTCATTTTTAGTTTTTGGGTATTAAAAAACTTTTCTTTTACTACCCAAAGACTACTATCTTTATAGCTTAAATCTACTTCTTTTTTCAAAGAAAAGAAATATTTTTTAGATTTAATATCCTTTAAAAAAGAAGAGCTATACTCATCATCGCTATTAATAATAGCCGTATCAGTAGCATTTTGATTTAGAAAAATCCTTTTTTTGGTATGAGCGTAATCATCCATACTCTTATAACGATCCAAATGGTCTTCGTTAATATTCGTAATAAGGGCAATATTGGGTTTGAAAGTAGAAATAGACTCTAGCTGAAAACTAGACATTTCTACAAGGAATATATAATCATCATATACTTTATCAGCGCAATCAAAAATAGGGTTCCCTATATTTCCTACTAAAACCACCTTTCTTTCTCTCTCTAAAACTTCCCCCAACCAAGTGGTAACGGTCGTTTTACCGTCTGTTCCCGTTATGGCTACATAAGTCCTATTCGGGAAAAGTCTATAAAAATATTCTATATCATTTAAAACTTCTATCCCTAAATCCAAGGCTTTTTGCACTAAGGGGATAGAACGAGGGACTCCAGGACTAAGAAACACCTTAGATATAGGGTATTTATCAAGCAAACTTAGATCTTGATTTTTAAGCTCATCGTAAACCACCCCAAGAGTCATTAATTCACGAAGTAGCTCTTCTTGCTCTATCGTTTTTCTTTGATCGGCAATTATTAGAGGGATGTCTTGATTTTTTAGCAAATATCTAGCTAAAATATAAGAAGTTTTTTTTGTAAAACCAAGTATTAAATACACAAACTCCTCTCCCTTACTTAATTGCATATAGTATACTATATTTACCTTTAAAAATCAAACATATTTATATCCAAAAACCCCCTAAGTGCTTGATTTTTAGATAGATTTACCCTATACTAAAACGATAACTCAAAAACGTTATTCAATTAGAGAATCTAGTTAAATAAATTAAAAGTTTTTAAAAACAGCAAAAAGAGAGTCCAAAATGTCCAAAAAAATGATTTTAGTTATTGATGATGAGGAAAATATTCGTGGAGGATTGATTTTAGCCCTTAAAGGGGAAGGTTATGATGTCCAAAGTGCTGACAATGGGAAGCAAGGATTAGAAAAACTAAGCTTGTTCCTTCCAGATATTGTTATTTGTGATGTTAAAATGCCTGAGCTAAGTGGTATTGATTTTTTAAAAGCAGCTAAAAAAAAATACCCTCACATCCCTATTATTATGCTTACGGGACACGCTGGTCTAGATGATGCTATTAATGCAATGAAATTGGGAGCATATGACTTCCTTACAAAGCCCGTTCATTTAGATAAATTATTCTTATTAATAGACAGAGCAATTTCTAGTATCTCTATGCAGAAGCACACCCAAGAATTAGAAGAAAGAATAGATGAGAGGAAAGGGTTTCAAACTATCATTGGAAACTCTTCTTCCTTGAACAAAGCTTTTAATATTGCCAAACAAGTCGCTCCTACGGATGCCACTGTTCTTCTCTTAGGGGAAAGTGGTGTGGGTAAAGAAATATTTGCTACAGCTATCCATGAAAATAGTGAAAGAGCTAAAGAACCCTTCATTAAGGTGCATTGTGGGGCTTTACCCGAAACTTTATTGGAAAGCGAGTTGTTTGGACATGAAAAAGGAGCATTTACAGGGGCTACAACTAGGAGAAAGGGCCGTTTTGAAAGGGCAGCTGGGGGGACTATTTTTTTAGATGAAATAGGAGATATCAGCCTCCAAGTACAAATTAAGCTATTGAGAGTACTCCAAGAAAAAGAGTTTGAAAGAGTGGGCGGAGAAGAAACACTAACCACAGATATAAGGATTATCACAGCCACTAATAAAGATCTTAAGCAAGCCATTTCCAACGGCACTTTTAGAGAAGACCTTTATTACAGATTAAATGTTGTCGAAATTACTATTCCCCCTTTAAGAGAAAGAGTAGAGGATATTCCTGTACTGGCTTCTCATTTTTTAGAAACAACAAGTCAAAAATATCATAAAAATATTTCTCATTTTGATCCTTTAGTTTTGAGAAAATTTATAGAATACCCTTGGAGAGGAAATATTAGAGAATTACAGAATGCCATAGAAACTGCTGTAGTATTATGTGCAACAGATACTATTACAACAGACAATCTCCCCCCTCATTTACAATAAGATACCATAAAGAAATCCCCAGATTACTCTAGGGATTTCTTTATTATCAAGGCTTATACAAGGCTTTAAAACTTCGTATACTTTATATATCGTCTTTTTTAAAAATCACTTAATAGTTTTGATTAATAAGATTTGTAATAAATGATTAAAACTCTCTTTTACCAATAATTTCATTGGTAATATACTCCAAAGTATTATCTGTAGTGCCCATCGCTACCCATTCTTGAGATTCTTATTTTTCTAGTATATTATTGATAATATACTCTGCTATTTTTTTTGTGGCACCAGGTTTCCCCATATGAACAAACCCTTCTTGCCCTTTTTGTTTTCGAAAGGGTTCATTGTTAATCAATTCTTCAATCTGATGAATTACCCCTTTAGGGTAAGATTTTTCATAAATAAAAGCATCTCCTAATAATTTTGCATTATCTTCCATTCTTCGGGAGGTGCTTTGTGGCCCCGTCCCTTTAAACGCTACAATAGGCTTCCCCAAACCTGCCAGTTGTTCACTAGCAGTCCCTGCCAGACTAATACCAAAATCACAAGATAAGGCGACACTATCAAACATTGTATTAGGATAACAATAAACTTTGTGCTTGCCTTTACTCCATACAGGTATATTATTATCTGAACTTAAAGGAGCCCATTGTTGATTAATAAAACAATTTTTTATTCTATCATTATCTAGATTTCCTGCTTGTACAAGAGCCCAATGAATTGTATTATTTACTTCAGGGAGTAATTGAATTATCATTTCTAAATTTTCATACGATTCTTCTCTGCTTCCGGGCAGAAGAGCTACAATAGGTGCTTGTGATTCTATTGTAGGGGCATTTAGATCAAGTAAATCTTGCATTAAATTACCATAGTAGAGAGAAGGAATTTTAAATTCTGAAAAATCGTTAGAAGTAATCTGATCTCTAGGAAAAGACATAGCAGCATGCTTTTTAATGAATTTTTTTTCTATCTTAAAATGAGCCTGTATATAATCAGATTTAGCAGTTGGGATGAAAATCATTGGAATATCATGATTTTTCAAAGCAGGAACAGCAAGCATCATTAATAAAAAATCCCCAACAACTATTATAACATCCAGATTATATTTCGCCCAATTTTTAATCATGTCTTTAAATTTAAAAGGGGTCAAAAAAGCTCCCGCCCCTAGATCTGAAAAAAAACCCTCCCAAGAACGGGTAGGAAACCCCCCCGAAGGAGTCATCCCTCCAGAAAAAAATGTTGCAAACCTTTCTTCCTGAAACCATTTTCCTGAGCTGACTAAAGACCCTCCAACAAATTGATAGTCCTCGTCTTTCCCTAGTTGTTGTAATTCTATTCTTAATGCTGACATTAATTTTGCAGCCATCATTTCTTCTGCATAGCCGTTTGCAATCACACAGATCTTTTTTTTGTTCATACTGATTCTCCATAGCCACTATTACAAGATTGTTTTTTTTATTAATTTATACTATAATATCTGTAATAAATTTATATATTTAAGGATTAATAAATGAATATCTCTCATCAAATAAAATTAATTGTATTATTCTTCACCCTACCTTTGTTATTATTATTATTTCACATGGTTTTTAATATTTCTCTCCAAGATGGGTACCATCATATTAATGGTTATTATTTTTTGATTGTTTTAGGGATTTCTCTAGTTTCTTGTTCTTATCTCGCTATTACGTGCTACCCTTCTTACCCTTTGAAAGAAAGATTGTTATTTTTATTTCTTATTCTAACAGCTCTAATCTCTCCTTTTGGAGATTATGTTCTCATTCCTATTATTGGTTGCGTTATTTTTATTTTCACTAATCCTATTTCCCGAAAAAACATTTTAACTAAATTTGATATTCTCGATTACTGTTGGCTTATCTTCACAGGGTATTGCCTAATTCATTCTTTTTCAATCCCAACTTATGACAAAGCCTCTGCTATAGGAATATCTCTAGCATTTTTAGCCTATGGATTCTTATTTAAAATAGCCCGCTATACTATACTACCTCCAAAAATAAAAAAGGATTTATCTTTTCTTTTCTGTGCTGTACTAATGATTTCTATTAGCTTTGGTATTTACCACTTATTTCATAAAAGTCATATTACCTTGCTTTCACCTCTAAATATCAGTCTCCTCTCCCAAGGATTTCCTGGATTGGCTTCAATTTTTAGCAGATGGCCTGCAAATACAGCTGGGTTTTTAGTCATGAGTGCTTCCATTGTCTTTTACTTACTCTTTTTTACCCAAAATGCTTCTTCTCAAAAAGTCTATCTAACATGTAGTCTTCTTGTCATTTTCTCTGGAGTCCTAGCCACAGAAACACGTATGGCTTTACTCTTTATTGCAGGTTTTTTAGGGCTATTTTTAGTATTATACCCTTTTCAACAATTCAAAAAAATTCGTTTTATAATTTTATTAATGCCTATTGCCTTATTACCCATTTTAATATCCTATTCTGACAAATGGAAAGAAACATTATCAAATCCTTTTCAGCAGGCGACGATCTTAGATAGATTGACTCAGTATCAATACGGATTAAGTATGTGGAATGCTGACAACCACCTATTTGGGATAGGGTTAATGAATTTTAGGTATTTTTACAATTCATCTGGGCTTTCTTCCTTAAGAGTGGATTTTCTTCATAATATTTATCTTTCTTTTCTCACTGAAACAGGAGTTATTGGTCTTATATTATTTTTATTGAATATCTTTGTTCTCTTTAAAATGTTTTGGAATCAACTACCTAAAATACCCGCCTATTTTGGAATTTACTTCCTTGGTGGTTTGATGTGTGTAGGGCTAGTAGATTCTTGGTTTTTTGTTTTAAGATTTTCTGTCTTACTTTTTATTATTTTAGGATTCACTTTAGGACAAAGCGAACGAAGCTAGCAATGGTGCTGTTGTAAATTCTCTAAAAGAATAGCGATCGTTTTTTCTTTGCAAAATATTTTCACTCTTTCTTTGCCTTTTTGGATTAATTCTTCCCTTAAGTGTTCATTCTCTATCAAGAGTTTTATTTGTTCTTGAATTTCATAATCATTACAAGGGTCTGCATAAATAGCAGCGTCACCACAAACTTCTCTATGAGCAGGGATATCCGATAACAACAAAGGGCACCCACAAGCCATTGCTTCCAATGCGGGTAACCCAAAACCTTCATAATAGGACATACTACTATAAAATAATGCTCTTTTATAGAGACTTATAAGCTCTTCGTCCTCACAACGTCCTAGAAAGGTGATATTAGGGTCATTTTTGTATATCTGCAGATCTTCGTCTTGGCTAAAATTTTTGGAGATATCTCCCACTGAAAATAGGCTGAGATTGTATTTTTTTAAAGCACTAAAATTACGCAGTAAAGTTTTATAGTTTTTTCTAGGGTCTATGCTTGCAACGGTCAAAATATAATTATCTTTAGCAGCGGAGGGAGGAGTTTCTACCTCTTGTTGGAAGGTATCATTTAGCCACAAAGGTAAAACGACAACACTCTCTTCCTTTACCTTTAAACACTCCACAATTTCTCTTTTAGAAAATTCGCTAACCGTCATAATAAAGGCTACTCTTTTAGCAATCCTAGGAACAATCAGTCGATAATAATAGGAAAAACCCTTGGAAAACCATTGGGGATTTCTTATAAAAGCCAAATCGTGTATCATCACAGCTTGGTTTTTAGATAAAAATATAGGAGCTAGATTCCCAAAATTAAGAAGAAACTCTTTAGTCTTTTTAATTTGCTTTGCTAACACGAATTGTTCCCATTTTATTAAATACGGTTTTTTAGAAAAAAGTTTTTGTGTGGGTAATTCTTGAGCAATCATCTTTTGCTCTATCTCTTCAGGAGAATATACCACTAGCTCTATACCTTTTTCTTTAGCTATTTTAGAAAGCTCTAGGGCAAAGTTACTGGCGACTCTTTGTACCCCTGTGATTTTTTGGGAAAGAAAACGTCCATTAATTGCCAATTTCATTAATACCACCCTTAACAATTTCACACACATATAAAACATCTTCTGTGCTCATACCTAGATGAAGGGGTAAGGATATTTCGTTACAATATTGTGCATAAGCATTGGGGAACTCCCCATCGGCTTTATAGTATTTATTAACAGACATCATTGTTAAAGGTTTGTAATGAACATTGGTGGCTATCCCTTTAGATTTACAGTACCCTATGAGTGTATTTCTTTGCTCTTCTGTAAATCCTAAAATTCTTAAGGGAAGGAGATGGCAAGAAGATTTATCCACATTATGGAATAAACTTTTTTCATCTAATATTACTCTTGAGTGTACCTTAAGGCTTTCAATGTACAATTGAGTGATTTTTCGCCTCTTCACTAAAATATCACTTTCATATCGTTTTAATTGAGATAAACCCAAGGCCGCTAAAAGATCAGGCATATTAAATTTATACCCTGGCACTAAAATATCATATTCCCAAGAGCCTGAAACAAATTTATCTTTAGCACTTCTATCCTGCCCATGTAGGATAGAAGCTGATAGCAATTTTTTATATTCTTGATCGAGATGAGCATCCCCAAAGGAATTAACACCCAGTGCTCCCCCCTCTGCTGTTGTAAGATTTTTTACCGCATGAAAAGAATAGGCAACCATATCAACAGAAGGGTCGAGAAAGCGAGAACCCAGCGCATGTGCCGAATCTGCAAGAATAAGAGGTCTATTAAGTGCCTCTTGGAACGTGTTAGAAGGTGTATATTGTGCATTTAAAACTTGAAAATCTAGAGAAATAGGATGCGCTGAAGAGAAATCTACAGGAATAATCGCCTTAGTCCTTGGGCTTAGTTTTTTGTAAATTTCTTTAGGGTCTATATAAAAAGAATCTTTTTTAAGGTCAGCGAAAACCACTTTCGCTCCCGTGTGGTAAATAACATTGGCAGTCGCAGCAAAAGTATAAGGGCTAGTTATAACTTCATCACCCTCTCCTATGCCCATTGTTTTTAAAGCAATAAATAAAGCTGCCGTAGCGGAGTTGGTCAGAATGAGAGAGTCGGCTTTGGTGTATGTTTTAAGGGATTGGGAAAACTCTTCTCCTATTGATCCTGTTGTAATCCATCCACTATGCAGAACATCGCTAACAGCTTTTATGTCTTCATCTGTAAGAAAAGGAGGTGAAAATTCTATTGTTCTCATGTTTTTACCTTTATTGTTAGGGATTCGTATCTTTTTATGTATATAAAGTGTTGTGGATTGATTCAAATGAAGTGGAATAAAACATTAGGGCGCAGCACAAAGTTTTTTTATTTCTTCAACATCAGAAAAATGAAATTTCGTCTTTCCGATTATTTGATAGTCTTCATGTCCTTTCCCTGCTACAAGAATAACATCCCCTTTTTGAGCTTTCTCATAGGCTAGGGTAATAGCATCTCTTCTATCAATCTCTTTATAAATATTTTGAGAGGAAGTAAAACCTGCCATAATATCATTAATAATTGTATCAGGATCTTCTGTCCGAGGGTTGTCTGAGGTAACAATAACAATATCTGCTTTTTCACTTGCCTTTGCCATTAGAGGGCGTTTTGTTTTATCTCTATCTCCACCAGCCCCAAAAACAACAATAGAGCGCTTTCCTTCATCAATAATGCTGTTTACAACATCTATAGCTTTAACGAGAGCATCAGGCGTGTGGGAATAGTCTACAAGAAAAACCACTCCATTAGGAGCAATGATTTTTTGTAATCGCCCAGGGATGACTGCCTGAGCTATAGATTTTAAGATATCATTTTCATCAAAACCCATTTTATCTAGTATAGCATAGGCCATTATAGTGTTTTCTACATTAATATGCCCCAACAAGGAACTCTGTACCTTTATAAGCTTGTTATGATAGCTAATGGTATATTGTATTCCTTGGGTGGATAATTGAATATCTCTAGCATTAAAAAGTCCTTTACCTTCTAAAGATAAAGAATCTGAAGGAATCCCTCTCTCTCCTAGTACCCTTAAAAGACGTTGTCCATAAGGATCATCTCCATTAATAAATGCTCTTTTATTTCTTTTATTAGAATCAGCTAGCAACTCTACAAAAAGCCTAGATTTCGCCATAAAATATTCTTCAAGAGAGCCATGGTAATCTAAGTGATCTTGGGTAAGATTAGTAAAAGCAGCATAATCAAAATTCAAGCCTTCTACCCTTCCTAAACTAAGAGCATGGGAAGCTACTTCCATTACAACAAATCTAATATTAGATTTGACAGCTTGGTGTAGCAGTTTAATCAAAGTCAGAAAATCTGGAGTCGTATTTTGAGCCTCATAAGATTGATCTCCGACTAACCATTCTACTGTGCCAAAAAAGGCAGTTTCTTCGCCCATTGCTCTCAGGCTTTGGTTGATAAGCGTTGCTGTTGTTGTTTTACCATTAGTGCCAGTAATACCTATTAAAATAAGAGAATGATCAGGGTAATGATAGAATTGCAAAGCTATTTTTGACATATCCATTTTAAGGTCATCACTAGGAATAAATAGAGCATCGGGGAAGTTCTTTTGAAATGCTGGGGTTCTCTCCCCATCTATTAAGAAATTTCGACACCCTCTACCATAAGCATCATTGATGTAATTATGCACATCCACTTCAAAGCCTATATAGGCAATAAACAAGGAATCTTTATCCGCTTTACGAGAATCATTTTCTAAAGAAGAAATGACAATAGATGAATCTATTTCAAATTTGGGAAATAAGGCTTTTAATGGCATCATACTCGCAACCCTCACATATAATAGATATTATACGTCTAATCCATAAAAATATCAAATCATTGCCCTTTCCTATATAATATTGACAAAAGAGCTTATTTTTAATACAATATAGAATAAAATATGGATAATAAGGATTTTATCTTTATGATTGAAGAAAATATAATTGATCCTAACAAACAACAAGATGATAGTGATGACTCCTTACGCCCCCAAAGGCTAAAAGAATTCATTGGTCAACAAAAGATCAAAGAAAATATTGGTATCTATATAGAGGCAGCAAAAAAACGAGGTCAAGCCATGGATCATGTTTTGTTGTATGGCCCTCCTGGATTAGGGAAGACCACCCTTAGCCACATTATTGCCACAGAGCTTCATGCTCCTATTAAGATCACCTTTGCTCCTACCTTAGAAAAACAAGGGGATCTCATGGCTCTCCTCACCACCTTACAAGAAGGAGAGGTTTTATTTATAGACGAGATCCATCGCTTAAAAAAAAACTTGGAAGAGATACTATACTCTGCAATGGAAGACTTTAAAGTAGATATTATCATAGGAGAAGGTACGGGAGCTAAAACCTTGTCGTTTAACATACCTAGATTTACGCTTATTGGCGCTACTACAAGGGCAGGTTCTTTATCTGCCCCTTTGCGTTCTAGATTTGGAATCATAGAAAGAATGGATTTTTACACAGAAGAAGAGCTATCTAAGGTTGTAACAAGATCTTCTAGCATCTTAAATATTAATATTGATAACTCAGGAGCAAAGGCCCTTGCCTGCCGATCTCGGGGAACCCCTCGTATTGCCAATAGACTCCTTAGAAGGGTTTCTGACTTTGCCTTAGTTTCTAACATTCCCACTGCTCATGCTGATTTTGTTGCTCAAACCTTAGAAAAATTAGAAATAGATAAAGAAGGCTTGGATGCCATAGATAGAAAATTATTAGAAATAATTATTGAATTTTATCAAGGTGGCCCTGTGGGAATTTCTGCTTTAGCAGCCACTCTCAATGAAGAGATTGAGACCTTAGAAGATGTTATTGAACCTTACCTTATACAGAAAGGGTACATACAACGCACCCCTAGGGGACGAGTAGCATCTTTTAGAGCCTATGAGCACTTAGGATTGAAAAACCACCCTAAGAATCAAGATATAAGTTTATTTGAAAATATGGAAGATAGGGAGTGATATGCCTAAATTATCTATCATTATACCTGTCTATAATACAGAGCCTTACCTCCGAGAGTGCCTAGACTCTATTATTAATCAAACTTTCAAAGATATAGAAATTATCATCGTCAACGACTGTTCTCCCGACAACTCAGAATCTATTATCCTCGAATATCAAGCCAAAGACCCTCGTGTCAAATACATTAAACATCAACAAAATTTAGGACTCGGCGGGGCTCGTAATACTGGTATTATTACCTCTACTGGAGAATGGATTACTTTTGTAGATAGTGATGATTATATAGATCTTAATACCTACGAAGAAATGTTATCCTTACTCGATTCAAACCCTTCAGCCAATCTAGCCTTATTCTCTGCTATTAATTTTGATCATCATACAAAAAAAGAATATTATGACCCTTGTTTTTGGGTTGATTTACCATTAGGGACTATAATCGACTCCGAAAACATGCTCTCTGTTAGTGTTGCTGTTTGTATGAAAATTTTCAGACTGTCAGACATAAAAGATAAATCTATTTTATTCCCTGAACATCTTAAGCACGAGGATGAAGAATTTTGGTTCAAATATGTTGCTACTACTACCCCTTGTTCTGTAAGTAATAGCAAGAAATTTTATCATTATAGACAAAGATCTGACTCTATCATGGGGCAACCCTCTAATTCTCGTAAAGATTTTCCTGAAATTATGCTCAACATTTATATATTCTTAAAAGAAAATGGTTTATTAGACTCTTATCAAAATGCTTTATTAGATAAAACAAATGATGCAATTCTACTCTATCCTCGAATAAGTGATGCTAATATTATAGATTTTTTATTAGATATCAAACAAATCCTTAAAGAATTGTCTTGTTCCCTTTCATCTCTAACAAGATACCCTTTATTAGAAATAATATCTCAGGTAGAATTTATTAATGATAATACTATATCTCGCCTAAACAAAGTTTTTACCAGAGCAAATCTACTAAACAAATGGCATAAATTAAGGAGATTACCTTTCAAATTACTATTACTGCGAATTTTCCTTTTTTTAGAAAAAAAAAGATGAAGATTGGTATTTTTTTTATATAATGATTGCAAAAAGAAAAAAAATCTATTATAATATATCCTATATAAACAATACAAAGTATGGCTGCACGGAGTATTTTTATAGAAAAAATCAAACATTTCTTTAAGGAGAAAGTTCATGCGTAAAAATGGCCCTAAGGTTAAGATTTCTAGATACTTAGGTATCGCTATCACTAAAAAAGCTGCGAAAGTTATGGAAAAAAAGGCGTATGGCCCAGGTCAAGCCGCTGCTACTAAAAAATTCCGCGGAAAAATGTCTGTTTATAAGACACAATTATTAGAAAAACAAAAAGTACGTGCTCAATATAATATATCTGAAAAACAAATGAAAGATAATTATAAAGAAGCTTCTCGTTTAGAAGGGAATACTGTTGAACTTTTGTCTCAGCTCCTCGAACGTCGTCTTGATGCTTTCGTATACAGAGCAGGATTTGCTCCTACTATCTATGCGGCACGTCAAGCTGTAAACCACGGACATTTTGAAGTCAATGGTCAAAAAGTGGACATTCCTTCTTATCGTTTACGTTTAACAGATGTCGTTACTCTTAAAACCAAATCTAGCAACAAAGAAGTTTTTGTTAATGCTATCAATGACGGTTCTGTAGTGATCCCTGTTTATATCGAAAGAGATACTGCAAAAATGTCTGCTAAATTTTCTTATTTCCCTACACGTGCAGAAGTACCTACTATTGGTGATCTCCCGCTTATTATCGAATACTATAACAGATAATAAATTATCTTTTCAAAAAAATAAAAAGGGAAGGCATTGTCTTCCCTTTTATTAATCTATCTATCTAAGAGGTTTTATGAGTAGTTTTGTCAATTTACATGTTCAATCTCACTATTCTATCTTAAAAGCAATCCCCACTATTGACGAGCTATTATCTAAAGCACTAGCATCCAATCAAAAAAGTATCGCTTTAACAGATTTCAATAATCTCTTTGCTATCCCAGAATTTCGGAAAAAAGCCGAAAAAGCTAATATAAAGCCTATTTTTGGGGTCAAAATTGAAATCAAAGAGGGGTCTCGTTTTACCTATCAAAGAAAAAACGATCCTGAAATCGAAAAACACACTATTATCTTACTCGCTAAAAATCTCAATGGCTACTTCAACCTTCTTAAAATCACATCCTTAGCCTATGAGGATGGTAGTTTTGGACGTTTTAGTGCTGACAAATCCCTTTTATCTCAATATGCTGAAGACCTCATTGTTTTATCTTCTGATTGGACAGGAGCTTTGTGGCATTATGCATCTCAAAAAAACACAGAAAAAATCCAAGAAAATGTTTCATTTTACCAAGAAACTTTTGGTGAAGATAATTTTTATATAGAAATACAAGACAGAGGTCTTCCTGAGGACAAGCTCGTCAACAATTTCCTTATCGATTATGCAAAAACAAATAATATCCCTCTTGTAGCCAGCAATCCTGTCTTATATCTTAATCCTGAAGACCACATACTACTAGAAATAGTTTCTTGTATCACGGAAAAGGATTTTTTAGGAAAAAATACCCCTACACAAGGGGCTTCTTACTTCAAATCAGAAGAAGAAATTTTAAAATCTTTTAAGGAAATCCCTGAAGCAATTTCAAATACTCTTAAAATCGCAGAACAATGTACTGTAGTATTTCCACCTGTAGAGGATCAAAGTCCTCCCTACCCTATTCCAGAAGGAATGGATACGGGAGAGTATTTAAGAGAACTCAGTGTTAAATCCCTTAAAGAAAAATTTAATGGGGAGCTCCCTGTAGAGTACGAAAAAAGACTTCACTGGGAATTGGATACCGTTTGTAGTATGGGATTTCCTAATTATTTCTTAGTAGTTAGTGATTTTGTACGCCATGCTAAGTCTATTGGGATTTATGTGGGTCCTGGTCGAGGATCTGCCGCAGGAGCTTTATTAAGTTTTGCCCTAGGCATCACTAATATAGATCCTCTTAAATATGACCTTCTTTTTGAACGTTTTCTCAACCCAGAACGTGTATCCATGCCCGATATAGATATAGATTTTGAAGATGATAGACGAGATGAGGTTAAGCAGTATCTACGTATTCACTACGGGGCTAATAAAACAGCTGATGTTGTGACCTTTGGGTACAATAAGGCTAAAGCAGTACTAAAAGATGTTGGGCGGGTTTTAGAAATCCCTCTGCCTCGAGTAAATAGCATTACAGGAATGGTAGATGCTAATGAAGATCTTGAAAAACAAGCAGAAAAAATCACAGAGATTAAACAGATTTTAGCAGGCACTAATCCTCAAGAAAAACTGTGGATAAATTATTCCATTAAATTATCCAATCGTATCCGTAATTTAGGCACTCATGCTTCTGCCCTTATTGTAGCTGGAAACAATCTTAACACCGTGATTCCTCTATATAAAGATCGTTCAAATACTATAGCCACAGCCTTTGAAGGGAAATATCTGGAAGAAAATGGTCTCCTCAAAATGGATATTTTGGGCTTGGCTAACCTTTCTGTTATAAGAGACTGTTGTCGGGCTATTTACCAAAATCATCAAATATGGGTAGATTTAGATACTATTTCTCTAGAAGATGAAAAAGTCTTTAAATTGTTTACAGAGGGACACACAGCTGGGATTTTTCAATTTGAATCTGACGGAATGACCAATTACTTAAAACAGTTAAAACCTTCTTCTGTAGAAGACCTTATTGCTATGAATGCTCTTTATAGACCTGGTCCTATGGATAGTATTCCAAGTTTTATCAGCAGAAAACAAGGGAAAGAAGAAATAGATTGTTTCCACGCTAACTTAGAGCCTATCTTAAGTACGACTTACGGTGTTATCGTTTATCAAGAGCAAGTAATGCAAATTGCCCAAACACTAGCAGGTTTTTCTTTGGGACAAGCTGATATTGTTCGTCGTATTATGGCTAAGAAAAAACCAGATGAATTAGAGGCTGTCCGCCCTCAATGGATACAAGGGGCTATTGACCAAGGGTATGAGGTCAGTCTTGCTGAACAATTATTTGAGCTACTTATCCCTTTCTCTAATTATGCCTTTAATAAATCCCACGCTGCAGCTTATTCTGTTTTGGCCTATCAAATAGCTTGGCTTAAAGCCCACTACCCCTCAGAATTCATTTCTTCCATCATGAATTCCAGTATGGGAAAACATGATGTCATTGCCAAGTATGTAAATGAAGCTTTCAAGCTTGGTATTAAAGTTTTAATGCCAGATATCAATAAAAGTAAATTTGATTTTTCTGTAGAATCTCACGAAGAAAATGGTATAGAAAAACTGGGAGTACGATTTGGATTTGGGGGAATAAAAGGGCTTGGGGAACAAGCCTGTAAGGAAATTATTAAAGAAAAAATGTGGGGAGGAGATTTCTTATCTATAGAAGATTTTATAGAAAGGACTATCGCTAACCCTGAAATTAGAAAGGCTTCTTTAGAAATACTTATTAGAGGGGGTGCTTTCGATAATTTACTAGATCAAAAAAATATTATGCTTGAAAAAGCAATATACCTAAATCCTTCTAATTTAGTATCTCTCTACAATAAATATGACAAAAAAGAAGAAGCAAATATGAGCTTAAATTTATTTAGCACAGAAGAGATGGATGCAGCAACGGACATTATGCAAAAAACTGGTATTAATCCTTTGAGCTTTGAGGAAGATTTTCAAAATGAGATTAAGGTCTTTGGTTTTTACCTTACGAGAAAAATGTTTGCCGTTTTAGACCAAAGGTATGGCGTTCTTAGCACCTATTCTGATAGTATTTTCAAAGATTTGCTGCCTTTAAATGCCTCTGTTTCTATGCTAGGGTATGTAACAGATATCTACTTACAAAACAATCCCCAAAATCCTAGAAAATCTTGGGGAAAATTTACTGTAAATACAGAAAGTAGCAGTGTTTCTTTTTTCTTATTTGGAGAAAAATTAGCAGTATTAGAGACCTCTCTATCTGATGGTTCTTTTGTATTCATCAAAGCACATCTTGCTGAAAGAAAAGGACAACGCACTTATGAATTAGATGATTTAATGATTCTAAAAGAAAAATCAAAACCTCTCCATGGGGAATTATGCCTCATTGTGTATAATGATAAGAAAAATGAAGAGTCTATAAGCTTCTTACAAGAATTAAAGCACCTTGCCCAACAAGACTATAGAAATGATGCTCACCATAAAATTAAATTTTACCTTGTAAATGACAATAAGGTAAGTATCCTCAATGCTGCCCCTACCTTTAGGGTCCATTATCCTTCGCCTAAAATCATAGAATTATTAAACAATCCTTTAGTCGCTAGTTTTTGGCTCTCTTAAATATTATCTTTTTGTAATAAATCAGAAATAATATTGCTTAATATCTTTCCCGCTTTATTAGCTTGTTCTATCACATCAGTATGAGCCAAAACTGCGCCAGGCAATCCCGAAGCCTTATTGGTTATCATAGAAAAACCGACTACTTTCATTCTATAATAGCGTGCCATAATAGTCTCCATAACGGTAGACATCCCCACCGTGTCCCCACCCATATTTCTAAAATGACGCACTTCCGCAGGGGTTTCATACTGAGGCCCTAAAGTGGAAACGTAAACACCTTTTTTTATTTGATATTTTTGCTGTAATTCATCATATAAACTTATATCATAAGCATTTTGCATATCTACAAATCTATCATTTGTTAAGATGCCTTCTAGAGGAGAAGGAAATTGGGTTTTTATATGATCTTCTATCATCATAATATCCCCTGGATTAAATTCAGGATTTAGTCCTCCAGCAGCATTCGTGACGATAAGTTGGCGTGCTTTTAATTCTCCCATAAGAGCAATAGCAAAGGAAGATTGGAAAGCAGAATACCCCTCATACATGTGCATACGACCTTTTAAAACAACAATTTTTTTATTATTAATAGTTATATAAATAAGGGCACTATCATGCCCTTTCACGCTAGAAGCATGCATTCCCGGAATATCATCATAGGGAATTACCATTGTATTAGGAAATTGATCCACTAAATGAGATAAGCCAGACCCAAGTACTACTACTGTATCAACAGATTCTATTCCTTTGGATTTCAGAAAGCTCATCGATTCCAGAATAAGCTCTTTATTATATAGCATATATTCCCCCTAAAATAAAAGATAGATTGTTAACAATCTATCTTTTATTTTTTTTTAATAATTATTTAATAATCGTTTACAGCCTCTTCATCGAGATCTGCGTTACTAGCAATACCAGTAACATCATCACAATCTTCCAAAGCATCTGCTAGTTTTAAGAAAGAAGTTGATTTTTGAAAATCTAATTCTATTTTATTCTGAGGAATTTTAGTGATTTCAGAGTTTGTAGGCTCAAAACCAGCCACTTTTAAGGCATCAGAAACTGCCGCATAATCTTCAAAAACGGTAAATACTTCTACAACGCCGTCTTCTTCATTAATATCATCAGCACCAGCTTCCATAGCTGCATCCATTAATTTTGCAACATCAACGTTTTCAAATACAAGATAGCCTTTAGTGTCAAACATCCAAGATACACAACCAGCTTCTCCTAGATTTCCTCCAAATTTAGAAAAAATCTTTCTAACATCGGCGGAAGCTCTAGTCTTATTATCTGTAGTCACATCCACAATAATAGCTACCCCACTAGGACCGTATCCTTCGTAAGTAAAAGTTATATAAGTAACTCCTTCGAGCTCTCCTGTTCCTCTTTTAATAGCCCTTTCTATATTGTCTTTAGGCATATTAGCAGCTCTTCCTTTATCAATAGATGCTCTTAAACGAATATTGGTACTAGGATCTCCACCACCATCACGCGCCGCAACAATAATATCTTTTGCGATTTTAGAGAAAATATTCCCTCTTTTAGCATCTTGAGCACCTTTTCTATGCTTAATATTAGCCCACTTACTGTGTCCTGACATACGAAACCTCTTTTATATACTAGAACAATAAAGGTGACCTTTCGATCACCTTTATTGGCTTTTAAATTTTATCTAATAGTTTTTATACTACTCAGTGACTACATCAACTTCTGTTCCAGCAGGAACTTCAGGTGCTACGACAGTTTCAGGTGTAGCAACAGGTGCAACAACTTCTTCTGTAGCAGGTTCTTCTTCTGTAGCTGGCTCTTCTGTTACTTCTGTAGGAGTTAAAGCTTCATATTCGTCAGATTTTGCTTCTCCAACAAAAGCCACATCTCCAGTAGGAGCTACCATATCGACAGATACAGTGTAACTTACTTCTTCACTTTCATTTCCAACCATATCTACGGCTTTAGCTCTAACAGTGTACTCTCCAGATTCTCTAATATTAATACCAATTTGAGCATCATAATTCAAGAAATCATTATCATTAAGTGCGTACATGATATTAGCTATTTTTGTTTCACTAT
Source organism: uncultured Brevinema sp. (assembly GCA_947038195.1). Lineage (GTDB taxonomy): Bacteria > Spirochaetota > Brevinematia > Brevinematales > Brevinemataceae > Brevinema_A. The sequence goes on along the minus strand of CAMQVI010000008.1, from coordinate 17,314 downwards.
CAGAAGCTTCTACAAAAATAGTATCACGAGAAGAAATATAACGAACTTCTTCAATTTCTACTGCTTTCGCAAAAACATTAACCACAGGAGCTGTAGCATCTACCATAATAATTTGTGATTTTACAGGAGAAACATTACTTACCATATCAGTAACTTTATATTCTAAACGTAACAGAGAAGTGTTGGTATAACCAAGAGCAGCAAAAGTAGTTGTCTCAGCATAGTGACTCATCTCTTCCATGTCAGATGTTTTATATTCGATAAAAGCAACACCTGTCATATCATCATATGCTTTAAAAGAAATATCTGTGTAAGGACCAACATAAATAGTACCAGCAGCATGATAAGCTGTAGGATCTAAAACAATTTCTAATACTCTTGCAGGAGTAGCATCAACATCTATAGAAAAGGTTTCGGAATAAGATATATTCCCAACTTTATCGATAAATTGATAACTTAGAGAGTGCTTACCCTCTTTCGTGAAGGAAATAGGCTGTTTGTAGGTAGCATATTCTCCTCCGTCAACAGACACAAGAATTTCTTGGAGTCCGGATTGTTCATCAAGTCCTTGGACTTCAAAACGTGCTAATGGAGACGCATAAATCGTATCTCCGTTAGTAATAGTGTACCCAACTGTTTCTACATACATATTTGTAGCAGAAACATTGGTTGTTGCCACATCTACAACCATTTCGTTAGTAGCGACACCTTCTGTCGTACCCATTTCGTTAGTAGCTACCTCTTCTGTTGTAACTATTTCGTTAGTAGCAGTACCATCTTCTTCGACACCACCTACGGCATCTTGAGCGTTGATATTTGTTGCTAATAAAATTAATGGTATAATAAGCCATTGTTTTTTCATGGATTTCTCCCCTATAACTATTGATTTAAAGATTGATTTAATAATTTTTCTTCTTCGTTTTCTAAAACGCCTTGTATGTTAAGCACTATGTATATTTCTTGTTCCATATGCAAAATGCCTGATACCATCTTATGAGAAATAGATTTCCCTAAACCTTCAGCATTTTGTATCTCTGTATCTTGCGCGACTAATATTTTATCAAGAGCATCTACTAATAATCCAATAGTAACAGTGCCAACCTTAATAACAATTAATTTATAAGTTTCTCCCACTACAAGGGCCTGCTTGGGCTGAGTAGAGGATTCACGAGATAATTCGGAAACTTGTTTTACAATCTCTTGAGATGAATCAAGAGTAGGATTGAAAAAATCTGTAAACTCTTGATCTTCACTAGGCTTATCATTTTTTAATTGACTCAACAATTGAGCTGTCGGTATTCCAACACCAGTCAATCTCTTGTGAATCGAAACAATAGGAACAATAATTCCTCTGAGATTAATAACCCCTTCTACAAAAGGAGGGAAGTTAGGCATATAGGTTACTTGATTGTCTCGAACAACCTCTTGTACATCCATAATATCGATACAATAAAAAGAATCTGCCACTTTAAAGGCAACAAATTGCTTTTCCATAGAAACTCCTCTTCTCACATATGCCATTATATATGATTATTATATGATTATTTCTTGAAAAAAGCAAGAAATAAACTATATATTTCGTGCTTTTATTCTATTTTATTTAACAAACTCTATATTTACAATATCTCTTCGTCCAACATAATTTCCTTTATCGATAAGGTAAAAATCCCAAGCAACAGATTTTACAGATACCCAAAAGGAAAACGGGAAAAAATTATCTAGGAGTTTAATATTTTGAATAAAAGATGGGTTTTGAAGATAAAACTGTCCTCCTACTACCCCATTATTAATTAAACGACTAAAAGAAGGTGGAAGCTTACGGAGAAAACCATCTTTCGCATTATAAATATTTTGTATTAGTTGAAATAAAGTGGCTTCATCCGTGGCAACTATTAGATGATCTTCGACCGTTCCTATCCATAAAGTAACATCGCCTAAAACCCAACCGTAAAACTGCTGGGTAAAGTAATCTCTATACTCTATCTTCATACCTTTTTCAACACTCTCACGAACTATTTCTTTTAAGTTATTTACAACTTTAACTTTATTGGACATTTCTATACTAGCAAGAACATTAATCGTATTTTTTTCAGGATTGTACTCTCTAAGCGAATAGCTTAGGCGCCCCTTTAAATAAGGGTAAAATTGGGTCTTCATATTAATACCTAAAGAAACCATGTCTTTTTCAAGTCGTTCAACATCCAAGTAATCAGAGCTGTCAATAGCTGATATCATTTGTAAAAAAGATTCCACATTAACGTACATCTGCCCTACAATAGCTGGGGTCCCAAACCCATAATCGAGTAAAGTGAGTTTTTGAACAGGAGCAACCTTTCTGCTATTTTTTAATTGTTTGTTTATTTGGGGATCATCATACAAGGTGTACATATCTATTACGAGCTGATTGTCTTTAACTTCAAAGATCCCAGCAATACGGTCCCCTTGAGGGATAGTAAAAGTGGTGTCGTCTGCAATTTGTTTGTCTTGAAAATAAGAGGAATCCATCCACAATAGATTTTTAGACCAATCAAATTTGATCATATCTGTTATTTTTTGAAATTCTTCTGTATAAGCAAGACCTTTAAATTCTGTATACTCTAAAACTTCCAAGGAAGAAGAAAAAATAATAAAATCACCTTCTATCCTATAAGGAATCGGAGTTTCAAGCCTGTCTAAAGTATTTTGAACTAAAGCTTTGTTTTTAATGGTAAAGACCGCATACCCTACCTTGGGGCGAAGGTGTACATAAGCTACTGGCTTACTGGCATCTATACCTATACTTTCTGCTTCAAAAGGGTTTAGCACATTAACAGACATTTTATCTCTGATTTTAAATTGCACTTGAGCTAAAATGTTTTCGTACTCTATTCCATTCATTTTTTTTAAGAGGGCGCTCCATGTTGCAGTAGCCTCGGTGATACTAGGGTGATAAATCACAAGAGATCCATCTAGTAGATAAGGTATGATATTTGTATTGGCATGGCTTGGAAAGGAAGAGAAAACACCAACAACAAGAATTCCAAACAAGGTAATTTTTTTTATAAACACACAAACCTCTTTACTTATAAAGAACCATAATAATAAATATTATTTAATGATAATCGGTATTTATTTATATTTATTTAGACAAGTATTACAATCTATTATTATTATCACATTTGATTGCAAAAAACGACTTGAAGTTGTATCATATTATATACGTATAAAATTTCAGGAGCGTCCTAATTGAAATATAATAACTCAACAAAAAGATTGTTTTTTCTATTAAAAAGCTACAAAACCCATGTGTTTATTTCTATTATTGCAGCTATTTTTTTTGTTATGGGAAAAACAGGGGTTTCTTTATTTATAGGAGAATTTATCAATGATATTTTCATCTCCCAAAACTACTCTAGTTTAAACGTCTCTCATGTAGCTATATTGTTTGCTTTTGGATTTTTATGGTCTGGGGCTCAATATATTATGTACCTTTTTTCTGGGAAACTAGCCATTAGAATATCTCATAAATTAAGAGAGCAATTATATTATAAAATCATAAAATTACCTATAGATTTCTACCATAAAAAGACATCTTCTTTTATCTTATCCATAGTATCAAACGATGTCACTCTTATAGAAAGCTTTTTAATGAATGTCATGGTTCAATTGTTCGCCCAACCTCTCACCATAATTGTAATTATTTCTACGATGTTTGTTACAAATTGGAAGCTGTCCTTATATTTTCTCGTATTGGGCCCTTTTATAGCGTTTTTATTAGGGTTTGTAGGTTCTTACATTCAAAAATTAGGAGCAAGTATGCAAGAAAATGTTGCTCTTCTAACAAAAATGTTTTCAGAAACAATGAGGCATATTTCCGTTATTAAAGGATATAATTCAGAAAACACAGAACTCAATCTCTTTAAAGAAAAAAATAACTACCAATTATTATTGGCTGATAAAGAGATTAAAGTTAGACTATTTGCTCTCCCTATGTCCGATTTTTTAGGTATCACCGCTATTATCCTTATTTTATCGCTAGGTGCTATAGGAATACAAATGGGTATTGCCACTGCAGGTGATGTTACTAAATTTGTGGCTATGGCTATTGTCTTATCAGAGCCTATATCTTCTTTTAACCAGCTCATCCTAGTGATTAAAAAATTAGGGCCTTCGGCAAAGCGTGTTTTTGACATTATAGACACCCCTGAAGAACAAGAGTTTGGAAAACCCTCTATAGGGACTATTTCAGGAAATATCACTTTTAAAGATGTTCATTTTTCTTATAGTAAAGATCATCCTGTTCTACAAAATATTACTCTTGATATTAAAGCAAAAGAAACTATCGCTATAATAGGGCAAAGTGGGTCTGGAAAAAGCACTCTAAGTGCCCTTATTCCTAAATTTTATAGCCCTGATAAAGGATCTATTTTATTTGATGGGAAAGATATTTCTGAATATTGCTCCTCTTCTATTAGAGATAACATCGCTATTGTTACTCAAGATACAAGCCTTTTTAGCGAATCTATCTACAATAATATAATTCTATCCAAACCTGATGCTACGATGGAAGAAATAATCATTGCGGCAAAAACTGCCCACGCAGATTATTTTATCTCCCAACACCCCGAAGGGTATCAACGTTTTGCTGGGGATCAAGGGAACAATCTCTCGGGAGGAGAAAGGCAAAGAATTATATTAACAAGAGCTATCTTGAAAAATCCTTCTATTCTGATTTTAGACGAGCCTACTAGTTCCCTAGATACAGAATCGGAAAAACATATTACGGATGCTTTAGAAAATATCTATGGTCAGCAAACCACCATTATCATAGCCCACAAATTAAGTACCATAGAAAAAGCCGATAGAATCGCTGTAATGAAAGATGGTCAAATTGTAGAAATAGGGTCACATGAGGAACTATTGGATCAAGATAGTTATTATAAAAAGCTATATACGAGCTACAGCATATCATTATCATAGGGGAAAACCATGAAAGTTAAAGATATTATCGTAAAAAAAAGAATTAGAAAAGATCTTGGGAATTTAAGCTTACTAAAAAATAGTATAGAAAAATACGGTCTCTTATCACCTTTAGTCGTAAACACCAAAGGTGTACTTATTGCTGGGGAAAGACGGCTGACCGTTATCAAAGAATTGGGCTGGGAAGAGGTAACTGTTGTTATCAAAGATATTTCTTATAAAGAAGCTCTTGCTATAGAAATTGATGAAAATATTACCAGAAAAGATTTTGAAACGATAGAATTGGCTCAAGGATTGCAAAAAAAACATAAACTCAATCGAAATATCTTCCTTAAGATTGGAGATTTTTTCAAAGAATTGTGGAATAAAATACTGAAAAATGGGATCAAAAAGTGAAATACACAAAATTATTACTATTATTTTTATATACAATTCTTCCTGTCAGGATATATTCTTTTGAAGCTTTAGACACCATATCTATTAAAGGTGATATTACTTTTGATGAAGAGACTGTCGTGGGTGATTTTTTATATACTTTGAAAAATAATGATACTGACTCTCAAACGGAATGGCAGTTTATCATTCATCCCAGCGTTAATATACTATCTGTTAGTCACGAAAATGAACAAGCCTCTATTGAGATACAACATGGGATTAATTTCCGCTTGTTAACAGTAAAACTTCCTCGTAAAATATCAGCTAACACAAGGTCTACTATTTCTATTCGTTTTTCTATTCATACTCAAGAACAAGACCCTAGGATCACTGTTTCTTCTAATTTTGTGTTTTTGGACGCACGACGTTTTTGGTTTCCCTATCCTAACAAAGACAATCAAATAAATTACCAATTTATTATAAAAACCCCTTCTCACTTAAATAGTATCATGGGAGGCAAGCTCCAATCAGAAGCTATTATCATCGATGAGAAAATTAGTTCTTGGGAAAATGAGCTGCCTGATTTATCTCTCAGTGCTTCTCTTATTATCACAGACCAAATAAAATCAAAAAGAAAATTTGCCACTATATACACAGACAACAAAGAAAAAGCCTATCATATCACTGAGGAAATAACTCCTTATTGGGATATTATGGTAAGTCATAAGTTTTTTCCCCTCAGTGAAATTCATATTCTTCCTATAAATATTCATATTCCTAATTATGCTCTTGACACTGTTGATGGAGAGTTTTTAGGAAATATTTTTTTAATTGATCAAGAGCTTTTTGACCAATTGGCTTCTGATTCTAAAGAATATGATAAAAAAATATCAGAACGTATTACAGAAACTTTAGTCCATGAGCTTTATCACAGCTATTTCCCTGGCTTAGCAAAGCACAAACCAGAGGACAAACTTTTCATTGAAAGCTTTGTACAATATCTTACTTGGGATCTTATGGCCACTCACTCTAAAGAACTGGAGCGGAATTTTGGGGAGAGGAGTCGATTTTTTCTACAAAATTTCCACCTCAAGAAAAATTATAATTATCTATGGGATTTTCTTTTTGATTCCTCTTTACTACATGGCACTTTATCTGCTTCAGGCATCAAAGGGAAAGACCTCGCCGATACAGCAGTAGAAAAATATCGTTATATCCCTTTTTCTAAGCAAGATATCCTTGAGACGATATCTCAACTTCAATCCAGTGCTTTACCACAAAAAGACCCCTTAAATATAAACATCTTACAATCAAAAAATACTAATTTGTATAATAGTGCTATAGAAATAGAGCAAACTAATTTTAATATTTTTATTACCAATAAAAGAAAATTTCGGAAAAAACAAGTCGTTGCTCTGCCCGTACAAACTACATTCCTCAGCATCAAACATGATTTTCCTTTTCCATGGACAGGGACATTGTTTTGGGAAACGACACAGCACTCTAATAAGCTTGATATTACTATCCCCCCATCTACCACATGGGAAACAAATCTTATTGGAAAAATCAATCTTATTAAGACCAAATCTCATTTAGATGTATTAGAGAGTGACCTTAGAGATAATGTCCTGTATGCGAAAAAAAATATTGGTCAAAAAATCATTGAAAGGTTGAACAAACCTTTAGCAGCAGATCCTTTTTTAACAATCCCTAAAAAAGAACAAGACAAAATAGATAAATGGAAACAAGAAGGGCTATTTATAGCATGGGATTATATAAACCCCATAGAAAATAATACCTTTGATATAGGAGCTTTTTTATATTATAAAGATAAGAGAAAAAACTCTTTTATCATCATCTCTCTCCTGAAAATAGATGATAACCATTATGAGCTTATAAGGATACAAGATAATATCCAATAAAAAACAGCCTTGAAATTCAAGGCTGTTTTTTATTTGTTTAAGATATCTTTATATTAAGCACCAGCATCAGCAGCAGCGGCATCAGCAGCATCAGCACCACCACCTTGTTGAGCATCAGTAGCAGCATCATTAGCAGCTTTTAACTTAAGAAGATTTCTTCTTAAAAGAAGTTCTTCAGCTAAGAATTTAGCCATTACTACTCTTTGTTCAATTGCAGAGGTAGCAAACATTTGCCAAATTGCTTCATCATCGATGTCTTGTGTTTCACGAATTATAGCAAGATCAAAATCAACAGTCACATCTCTAACATAAGCAATAAAGTTAGGATCGGAATAGCCATCTGGTTTATAGAAAGCTAAAGATTCAAACTTAATATATGGAAACGCAAATGGGTATAAAGGATTTTTAGTAGGTTCCCAATCATTAGGGTCTTCTAAATAATCTTCATTAGTCCATCCGAGTCTTCTCCAACCTTCATGGAAGGTTGATCCCATACCGTACTCTCTAGGAGTATCATTTTGATCTGACATCGCTACGCCATAAGTATACTTATAGTTAAGTCCGTAAACCCAAGAACGTACGTTTTTGATTTGACCGACATTTACTAATAAACCAACAGCTAAACCGTTATCTTGCTTATCTTCGGTTTCAGAAATATACTGTCCATTAGGATAAGTAGGTGACTGATAAAATGGTGTTGTAATATTCGCCCAAAAAGCATTTGCCCAAGGTCTGAATTGGAGGCGAACTCCTAAAACATTACCATGTGCTTGACTGGGAGAATTTTTTATCATAGAATTTTTATTATTCCCTACAGTATCAGCAGAAGCATTTAACTTCACTCTCCAGTTTTCTAAATTCCAGTCACCTGCTTCAAAAGCAAAGTCTGGCCACCCAAAATTTTGGATATTCAGTTCTGGTCTATCTGCAATAGCCTGCTCGTATAACTCTTGATCTTGCGCTACAACCTGTGCAATGTTATCATTATAGGTTGTAAAATCGATCAAAGAAAGCTCCACAGCGTTAAGCGGTGCAAAAACACCTAAAACTAATACCAAAGATACAATTGTTCTTCCTTGTCTCATAAAGTCCTCTCCTTAGGAAATTTTACCTTTTATCATTTATATTCGTGAAATTCAAATTTAATTAACTATATAATTGTGCTATTTTTTTATTATATTGTCAAGTAAAAAAGTGTTTTTCACTAATATTTTTTCGGAGATGACCGATAGAGAAGTTTAACTTTTATCATATTATTTTTATATTATTTTTTTCAAAGTGAGATTTTTCAGATCAAGTCCCTGCCCTAAATTCAAATCCATCCAAAAAACGTTATTCAAATTTACCCCTTCTACAAAAAAATACACTGTTTCTACAGGGTAATTTTTAGCCATAGTCTTTAACAAAAGTTTTATATCCTGCTCTATGGTGGGAGATTCTAAAGCCTTATAAAAATAAGAGTTCCAATTCAAAATAACAATCCCTTCTGCTGCATTATGACTTATATCTATAATTTGGGTAAATGGAATAAAGGGGATTTTTCCTTTATAGTTATAAGATCCTTTTAAATATTGACGGATAGACGCTTGTAGAGAGCTTTCGTTACTTACTTTTTTTATTCTTTGGGTCTCTGTGAATTCTGTGCTTTTGTCCTTGTCTGCATAATAGAATACATCAGAATTTAGATAATAATTAAGCTGTTTACCCCCTGTATATAACAGAACAACTCCAATAATGATTAGAGCCGTTATGGGATACTGAGATTTTATTTTTTTTAAAATTACTATAATTTTAGAAGCAACCACTTCTATCTTTGAGCGGATATTTTGGATAGTTTTATTCATGATGGTTTTATTCATTTTGTGAATCCCTCCGTTTCATTATACTCTTGTATATAACGGGATATTCCTTGATATATGCCTATAGTAAGCTTGTTTTGATACTCTTCATCTAGTAAATTTTTTGCTTCTGCTGCATTGGACATATACCCCACTTCCACTAAAATAGAAGGCACCGTATTATACTTTAACACGAAGAAATTCGCCCTTTTTAGCCCTCTTCCATAGGTCTTACTGGCTCTTAATGTGTCATCGTATACAAATCGAGCGAGCCACTCTGACTGCTTTCTTGTGCCGTCTCTTATCAAATCTGCAAGAATAGAGTACACGGACTCTGTTTTTTCTATATCCGAAGAACTAAAACCAGCATTTTCAATACGTTCTGTAGCCAAAGCATCTGGATCACTCGCCTTATCCGATAAGGTATAAATTTCAAATCCAGACACTTTAGAGTTAAAAGCAATATTACCATGAATACTCACAAATAGAACGTTTTTCCGTGCAGACCATCGGGCTGTTTTGGAGACCCTATCTTCTAAAGAAACGTATTTGTCATTTTTTCTGGTAACATATATTTTAATATCTTTATTTTTCTTTCTGAAAATAGCATGGATTTTTTTTACCAAAGTCAAATTCAATCTTTTTTCTTCTATGCCGTTACTTATACCACCTGGGTGTTTGCCCCCATGACCAGCATCTAAAACAATAGCATCAATAGGAACAAATTCATGGTCCTGTTCTGGAATCATAAGTAAATCGTCTATAGCCTCTTCTTTTTTTAGCTGTTGATTTTTTAGTCTTTTTTCTTCGTTGATTTTTTCTTGATTAGCAATGAAATCTAGGGCTTTTTGTTGCCTGTCTTCTTCGGGAGAAACATTGGTATTGGTGGTTTTCTCTATATAATCATCAGGATTGACAAATCGTTCCGTGGTTTGTTGAGAAAAAAGAAGAATCGGACATAAGAAAAAACAGATATAAATTATTCTAGGCATTTTTACTCTCTCTATCACCCATAACATGTCTTGTACTGTCTGTTTGGGGTTTTTTCGTTACAAATTTACTCATGTCAAGGGTAGAAAGATCTACAGACAAAGTATTCATCGTGTCATTCCATGCTGGAACTAAGGCTAAACCATAGATAGCTAAATCTTCAACAATACTGTGCGCATTTCTAATATGACTACTTATACTATAAGCTCTACCACCTGTTAATACAAGCTCTGATATATCTACTATAGCACTTTCTTCTATGAGGCGATTTTGTATCGCTTCTACTTGTAAGGCTTGACCTAGGTAAAGTCCTGCGTATAAAGCTTCCACTGTATTATTATTTAAGGCTTTGTCTGAAAATGTTAGCTCCGACAAAGCAGGAAGGTGTGTCGCTCTATTGATTAATCCTTGATAAGAAACGTCAATTCCAGGAGAAATTACCCCACTTAAGAATACAGCATTATTAGTTACCATATCTATAGTCGTAGCCGTCCCAAAGCTAGTTACAACCATATTACATCCGAAAATACGGTATGCAGCATAGGCTGCTAATAAGCGATCAGATCCTATCATTCCCTCAGTGGGGCTCATATTTAGCGGTATGTAGCCCTCAAAAAGAATAGGTGAATCCATCGGCAATAACATCAAATCAGGATCAAAAGTCTGGTTGGGATTAAAGTTAGCCTCTGTGGTATAGCCTAAGTATACCATTAAAGCTAAATAAGCTTTCCAACTCACGCAGGATATTCTTTTTTCTGCATAAGCATACTTGGAATTTTGCTTTTCTAGGTATTCAAAGAATATATCCCAATTTTCTGGTTCAAAAAGGTCTGGAGTACTCCAAGAAGATTTGTTTATTATGGTCAATTCTTCATCAACAAGGCAGGCTTTTACCCTTGTGTTTCCAACATCAATAGCACAAATCATCTTACTTTAATTTCTCTCTAAGGATTTCGTTAGCTAATTCGGGATTAGCTTGCCCATTGGTGGCTTTCATTAACTGCCCTACGAAGAAACCAAACAATTTATCTTTACCAGATTTGAATTGTTCTACTTGGTTAGGGTTTTCTTCAATGATTTTATCAATTATTTTTTCTAATTCTCCAGAGTCACTAACTTGTTTGAGTCCTTTTTGTTCTACTAAAACAGAGGCTGTCTTGCCAGATTCTAGCATGTCATCAAACAATTCTTTCGCTATTTTACCACTAATCACTCCTTTTTTAACGAGTGTTAGCATCTCTCCCGTATGGGCTGGGGGGATTTTTTGTGAGAATTCAGCGACAGACAGTTTATGTTCGTTAATTCTACTCATTACTTCTGTTAAAACCCAGTTGGTTACTTTTTTGGCTTCTTGTTCTGTTTGTGCCAAGGTAGCTTCAAAGTAATCGGCGATATCTTGGTCATCGGTAACAACAATACAATCTTGCATAGGCAAATCTAAGGTCTCATGGTAACGCATTCTACGGGTATAAGGGTGTTCAGGGAGAGTTTTTTTCAATTCAGCAATAAGGTCTTCTGTTACATATATAGGGGGTAGGTCAGGGTCTGGAACATAGCGATAGTCGGCAGCTCCACCCTTTGAACGCATACCTGCTGTGATATTTTTACTCGCATCAAATAAACGTGTTTCTTGTTCTATGGTGCCACCACTCTCGAGTACACCTATCTGTCTTTCGATTTCGTAATCAATAGCTTTACGGATACCATTGAAGGAGTTAAGGTTTTTTACCTCAACTTTAGTCCCTAGCTTGGTTTCGCCTACTTTTCTCACAGAGACGTTCGCATCACAACGTAAAGAACCTTCTTCAAGGTTTACATCGCTGACATCTATATATCTCATAATAGTACGAAGCTCTCTTAAATAAAAATAAGCTTCTTCAGAGGTGCGTATATCAGGCTCGGAAACAATCTCCAATAAAGGAGTGCCCGCTCTATTAAGGTCAACTCGGCTAAAATCTTCATGCTCATTATGGGTGAGTTTACCTGCATCTTCTTCTAAATGCATGTGATGTATTTTGATTTCTTTAGAGGTGCCATCGCCTAGGTGCATGGAAACATGTCCACCTGTTACGATAGGATAAGTGTTTTGAGTGATTTGGTAGCCTTTGGGGAGATCAGGGTAGAAATAGTTTTTCCTATCGAATTGAGAGAAAAGATTGACTTCAGAATGGAGAGCTAAGCCTGCTTGGATAGCTTTGTGGAGGGCTTTTTTATTGAGCACAGGCAAAGTGCCAGGGTGACCTAAACAGACAGGACAAACGGCTGTATTGGGCTGTTCTCCGAAAGTCAAAGGGCAGGAACAGAACACTTTGGTTTTAGTATTTAATTGAACGTGGACTTCTAGTCCTATTACTGATTCATAGCTCATCAGTTACTCCTTTCTAAGCATAGATAATACTATCATTATAGCATATCTATTATAAATAGTAAAGGAAAGAAATCTTTAGGGGCATTGAGGGCTGGTTTTTAGGTAGGATAAGGGAATGATGACTTTTCGTGATTGAGGAGCCATTCCTTTTTATCGAGTCCTCCTCCATAGCCGACAAGGCTCTTATCAGCGCCTATGACACGGTGACAAGGGACAATGATACTGATGGGGTTTCGATTGTTGGCATTGCCGACGGCTCTATATGCTTTGGGGTGATTTATCATCTCGGCTAGCTCTTTGTAAGAGCATGTTTTAGCGTAGGGGATCTCTTTTAGTCCTGCCCAGACTTCTTGTTGAAAGCTTGTCCCTGCCATAGTATACAAGGGGACGCTAAAACTCTGTCTCTCATGGGCGAAATATTCTTTTAATTCTTGCTGGGCGAGGTCAAGTATAGGGTGGGACTGGGATGGTAACTCTTCCTTAACAAAATTTAGGGAGAGCAAGCCCTCATCCTTAGCGATAAGCTCGAGGACGCCCACAGGGGAAAGCATATAACTTTTATAAGAAAGCATTTTTTGGCTCCTTAGTGTTTTTTTTAGGGGCATAAGATTATGATCAAAAAAGTGACTCTTTTTGCAAAAACAATCACTTTTTTGATTATAAGTATCAATAAAGGTATCATGAATTATACTTTATTTTGAGCTATTTTTCAAAGATATCGTTTTTAATCACAAAAAAAAGAAACATTTCAATGACCTTTTTTCTTTTTTTATAAGATATTGGTTTTAGGATTTTTTTTAAATATTTTTAATATAATGGGTTTTTAACAAGTTTTCACATTTGGGATTTTTTTGGTGTTTGTTTTTTTAAAAATGATTTTCATTTCATAAGAGATTTTTGTGGTGTATATTTTTTATTTCTATTGATTTTTAAATGCAGTAAATACCTATGTTTAGAGGGAAGGCAGGGTTTTTAGATTGACTTTTTTATGTGACATGTTATAATGATAAAAAAGAGGTTTTTATGTCAGGATTTCAATCCCCTATCACTATAGGTCAAGTGTTAGAGCGTGTCAGTAGTAAAGAAATATTACTCCCTTCTTTTCAAAGAGAATTTGAATGGTCTACTGAGCAAATACAAAATTTATTTGATTCTATTATGAAGGGCTATCCTTTTAGCTCGATGCTCTTTTGGAAAGTAAAAGGCAATGATAAAAATAGTTATAAATTTTCACAATTTGTTCAAGAATATCGATCATTTTATCATACTTATCAAAAAAGTGAAAATTGTTCTAAAAACAAAGACTTTCACGCTGTTCTTGATGGGCAACAAAGAATTACGGCTTTATTTATAGGGTTCCGAGGAAGTTATGCTTATAAAGGTCATAGACAAAAATGGAGTGATGATCAAAATTCTTTGCCAGATAGAAAACTTTATTTAAATCTTACTACACAAACAGAAGAGGGAAATTATCAGTTTGATTTCTTTACAAGAGATGAGTCTGAAAATTTCAGTGAGTTCAAGCTAATTGACGATGACCATTGGTTCAATGTTGGTTTTATAGAAGCTAAAAAAAGTTTGCGAGACCACTACAAAGGAACAGCGGCAGTATCACTGTCAGATAAAGAGATAGAGTGTTTAGAAAAACTACATGACACTTTAAACCAACGTGTTATTAATTATTATGAAATTGATGAGTCTGATTATCAAGAAGCTGTAGATATCTTTATTCGTATCAACTCTGGAGGAACATCTCTTACAAAATCTAAGATTATGTTTTCTATGGTTGTTGCTACTTGGGATGATACCCTTGATGCTAAACAAGAATTTAGTAGTTTAATAAAAGATGTTAGCGATTTGGGATTTAATATTGATAATGATTTTATTTTAAAGGCTGTTTTATTCTTATTTCATAAAAATATAAAATTTGATATAAATTCTTTTAATGAAAAGTTTTTAATAGATATTCGAGATAATAGATGGAAAAGTATAAAAGAATGTATTGTTGAATTATTTGAACTACTCGAGTCTTTTCAATTAAATAACCATACTCTAACCTCAAATCTAGCGACACTTCCTATTTTATATTATATATACCATAAAAATATCTATAATAGTTTTTATAAAAAAGTTTCTTATTCTAAAGAAAGAGCTCAGATTAAAAGATGGTTGTTCGCTATGCTGGTTCGACAAGTGTTTGGAGGTTCTTCTGACAATGTGCTAACACAGGCAAGATCTACATTTACCTCACAATCCTCTATGCAAAAGAAAATTTATTTTTCTACTGAATTGTCAGAGTTTCCTGCTAAAAAAATAACTGAAAATATCAGAAAAGTTTCTAATATTGATGATGATTTTATAGAAGAATTGTTAAAAACTCAAAAAGATAATAGGTACGCATTTTCTATTCTTTCACTGCTGTACCCTCAGTTAAACTATAACAATGGTGAATTTCATAAAGACCACTTACATCCTACTGCTAAATATACAGAGAACTTAGATTGGTCAATTTATAATTCTATATTAAATTTACAGTTAATTGATGATTCAGATAACACATCAAAACAAGACAAAGATCTCGAAGATTGGGTTGAACATAGAAGAGCCGAATTTAGATATACTAGAGAAGAATTTCTTACAAAGCAATTAATTCCTAATGTTGATTTAGGTTTGAATAATTTTGATGATTTTATTGAAGCTCGAAAAAGAATGTTGATTGAAAAATTAAAAGAGCTATTAAACTAAGATAATAAAGAGAACTAAAGAAAAAACCACCTCATAATGGGGTGGTTTTTTTCTTTAACTAACATAGATGGCTATATCCCCTAAATCGATTTCATAAAGGGAACTTTGATTCGGTGGAATTATCTAAACGAGAAAGAGAAAGGTTAAAACATCTAAATATCTACATCGGGGGATTAATAAGGGGCAAGTAGCCCCTTGTTTGGCGGGGGTTTCTAGGGGGAACGCCAGTGTTCCCCTTAGTAAAGAAAATAGACACCAAGAACTATCTATTAAATAAAAAATCATCTTAAAAAAGAAGATAGATGCCACTAAATCTCTCATGTATCAAAATCAATGATAATGTAGCTACTCTTGACAAAATCGATAAAGAGATTTATAATAAAAGTGCATAAACTTTAGATTGGAAACAATCTATTGATATTTCTATCTTACTATTATAAAGATAGGGATTTTCTGTATGGAGAATCTTTTTTTGATTACTAATAGTAAGAATTGTGTCTAGATATTTGTTTTTACACTATGGACATCTTAAGTTTAACATAATTGCTCATAGCAGTTTGTATAATTTTGGTGTCTGTGGTGTAAGTAGAAATATTTAGATTACAATCTAAGGTTTATGCAGTACAAACTCTATGGGCTTTTTTAGAGATATAGGAGCGAAAGCGACTAATAGCTCTTACTCAGCTTAAAAGTGAAACTTTTATGCCGAGTTCCTTATTACATTAACAAACCTCATAGTAGTGCCTATATGGCAAATTATGGGGTTTTTTTAGAGATATAGGAGTGAAAACGACTAATAGCTCTTACTCAGCATGAAAAACGAAGTTTTGAAGCAGAGTCCCTTTAAATTAATGGTGATAGGTGGGACTTATGGAATTGGGGTATGGGATTGGGAACACCACCTATCATTTTTATTTATTTGGAGGATATGTTGATGAAACTTATTTTTTTAATCTTTATATTGTTTTTAACTACTTATTCCAAAGATGATTACAATAGAAAGGATTATAAGTATAATTCTACAAAAGCGAGGGGCTTACTAATAGGCTATTATGACCCTTATAGTGGGAAGCTGGTAAAAACTCAAGAGGAATTGGAAATTGATCATATTGTGCCTTTGAGTTTAGCTCATAAATTGGGGGGCTACTTATGGACGACTCAAGAGAAAAAAGAATTTGCTAACGATATAGAAAATCTCATTATGGTATCTAAGGAATGCAATGGGGTAAAATCCGATAAAGCTCCTTCTGAATGGATGCCTAAAAATATAGAGTATCATAAGGAGTATAGGGAGCGATTTAACTATATTCTTCAAAAATATAAACTGGAAGATTAATGTAATCTTTATAAAAAAACCACTCTTTAAATCGGGGTGGTTTTTTTGGTGCTATTTATTTGTAGGATTATTTAACAAATAAGGAGATATACCTTGTCATCTGTTTTTGTATATCCTCAATGAGATCATATTCTTTATTACTCATTACCCATGCAAAGATAAATCCTCTAAATACAATAATCATGTTATTTGCAATTTCTTCTAGGGGGTCTTCTGAGAGGATATCCCCTTGTTTTAATAATAAATTTAGCATATTAGAAACATCGAAATATAAAGGATGGTCATGATGAAGTAAAACATTGTGTTTGGTGGCTAATTGGTAGAAGTGGAGCCCAATAACGAGATCTTTACCTATATCGTGGACAATCTCTGCATAGCTAGTAAAAATAAAAATTAATTGTTTTTTCAAAGGAATGGTATTATCTTTTACAATAGAACTGAAGTCTTTTTCATAGTTTTGAAGTAATTTAATGATTAGACTATTTTTATTGGGGAAATAGTGATAAAAATTCCCATTAGAAATCCCTGCTTCTGCACAAATATCTTTTATTTGGATTTCTTGAAAGGGTTTAGTTTGTACGAGTAATTGTAAAGCTTGAATGATAGCTTGTTCCGTTTGTAAAGCCTGTTCTTTACGGCTTATTTTTTTCATGGGGCACTCATATATTTTTTATTTAAATAAGTATACAATTTTTCTTGACAAAAAGCAAGAATTACATTATATCGTTAAATCGATTCACTGAATCAATTTAATGAACTTTATCTAAGGAGATAAAAATGC
>CAMQVI010000007.1 GCA_947038195.1 uncultured Brevinema sp. | reverse complement strand
CCTATAGTTTTTTAATAAAAAAAGCTAGCTGTTTAATAAGCTAGCTTCATTTTTATCCTAAGCATCCTTAGAAGTGATTAAAATAGTAAAAGGGCCGTCATCTATCGAAGGAATTATCATATCTGCCCCAAACACACCCGTCTGCACCTCAAGTCCCGATTCTTTTTTAAGACATTCATTAAAATAATCAAACATCGGTTCGGCTTCAGAGGAAGTCATTGCTTGAGTATAAGAAGGTCTGTTACCTTTTTTCGTATCTGCAGACAAGGTAAATTGGCTCACGGATAAGAGCTCTCCTTTAATATCTTGAACAGATATTTCTCCATTTTCTGAATCAAAAATACGAAGATTGGCTACTTTTTTAGCAGCATATTCACAATTTTCTTTCGTGTCTCCATTAGCTATTCCTACATAGATCAAGAAACCTTGATTGATAGAGGATACTGTTTTATCTTCTACAATAACACTAGCTGATTTTACACGTCTTACCATTACGACCATAATTCTTTCCTTTTATTTAAATAATTTTAACGGAGTTTTATAGAAGCTAAAGCTATAACAGCACAAAAAGCACTCATAATCCAAAAACGAACAACCACTTGATTTTCTTTCCAGCCCAATAGCTCAAAATGATGATGAATAGGAGCCATTTTGAAAAGGCGTTTTTGATATTTTTTAAACCAAAATACCTGTAAAATAACAGATACTGTTTCCAGTACAAACATAAAACCAGCTACTACTAAAAGCAATTCTTGTTTAAGCATTATTGCTACGACAGCGATTACAGCCCCCATAGGCAAAGACCCCGTATCACCCATAAACACTTCTGCAGGATGCACATTATACCATAAAAACCCACTAAAAGCCCCAATAGCAGCAGCGATAAAAATAGTCAGTTCTTCCACACCGGGAATATAAGGATAAAACAAATAACTAGATAAAATACTATGTCCCATTAAATAAGCAAAGACCCCAAAAGGAACATAAAACGAAATACCCATCCCCGTAGCCAATCCATCCAAACCATCAGATAAATTGGTGGCATTGGAGACTCCAACAATAATAAAAATATAAAATAAAAAAGCAATTATCAAAGGCCAAAACCACAGTACTTCTGTATAAAAAGGAACGAATAGAGCATTGAATAATTTAGCTTTATGAATGGTTTTTATTGTTTTAGTTTCTTGAGTAGAGGTATTTCCATCTTTATCTATTTCCTCTCTTTTAAGTTCAGAGCTAACTTCATGTCCATCATCTTTAAGTACCTTTGAGGAAAAATACTGAGTACCCTCTATTCTGGGAACAGAAAAATATTCATTTCTTTCTAGTTTCCCCGTATCAGGATTATATTGGCGAGAAACAAGATAATAAAGGCTTTCATTTTCGCCTACAGGATAGTTTACTGCCCAATCCCAAGAATCCGTAAGCGTTACATTTGTTGTACGAATAATTTCATCCTGTGTATTGACTAGCTCTAGTGTTAAGTCTGTGGAGCTCTGATGATATTGAGGGGTAAGATAGATTAAAAATAATACGATAAAAGAAGCTAGAGATTGAAAAAAGAGTTTACCTTTAGGCGATAGCCCACGAGCGTCTTTTTGTTTTATTTTAAAATAATCATCTATAAAACCAATGGCAGAAAATAATACGATAGTAAGCAGAATAATAAAAACAAAAGCATTCCATGAGGTCCACAGTAAAGTAGAAACTATCACCCCTCCCCACATGAGAATACCACCCATAGTGGGCGTTCCTGTTTTGGACAAATGAGCAGCGGGGCCTTCTTCACGAACTTGCTGACCGAATCTCATTTCTTTTAATTTACTAATGACACAAGGTCCTAGCAAAAACACCAAAAGAAATCCCGTAACAGCAGCCCCCATACTTCTAAAAGAAATATAACGGAATAAATTAATATGTTCTGATAATAAAAATAGCATATAAATCCCCCTCCATTAAGTTGTATTATATTCTCCATATATCTCGCTATAATAAGCGTTTAGCAATTTCCAAATAAAGAATTAATCCCCCCAAATCCATAAGGGTAGAAATCAAAGGAGCTGAAACAATAGCAGGATCTATCTTAAATCTTTTTAAAATAATAGGTAAAATTGCTCCTAAAAAATTAGCAATAATAACAATAAAGACCATCGTTAAAGCGGCCACCCATTTTATAGCATAACCTGTTTGGAAAATAAAGATCCTTAGAATCAAAACACCAGCGAGGAGTACACCCATGATAACACCACTAAGTAAAGCTCTCCAAATAAGTTGCATCGTGTTTTTGGGAGTGATTTCCCCTGTGGCAATTCCTCTAATCACTAAAATAGAGGATTGACTACCAATATTTCCCCCCACCCCTACAAGGACGGTGAAAAACAAGGATAAATCTACCCATTGATCCGCTAAAAAATCTCCATAGTTTAAGAGTAAGTCTTGAGAAAATCCTGCTACAAACAACAAGACCAACACCCACCCAGATCTACTAGCCACAAGAGACCATATAGAGCCTGTTAGGTAGCTAACCTCTGTAGGGTTAATCCCTGTAAAACGTTGAAAGTCTTCTCTTGTTTCTTCATGAACAACATGAAAAATATCATCACTTGTAACAATCCCCACCAAACGATTACGAATATCGATAATAGGTAAGACCATTAGTTCATAATAATGGATGAGATTAGCGATTTCTTCTTGGTCTGTCTGAGTAGAAGCACTAATGGGGTTTTCTTTCATAAAATCTTTTAGTTTTTTCTTATCAGGAGCTAAAATAATATCTTCTAAGGTTACAGAACCAATAAGCTTTTTTTCATCATCTATAATATAAGCTGTATATATTGTTTCTTTTTGAGAAGATTGGGATTTGATAAGAGAGATAGATTCCTCTGCCGTAATATTCCCATCAAAAGCCACAAACTCAGGGGTCATAATACGCCCAGCAGAGTCTTCTGGGTAATCTAATAAAGTATTAGCAATTTTACGCTCATCCACAGGAAGTAGTTTTAGCATCTTAGTAACGACTGTGGGAGGAAGATCTCCTAATAGTCTTGTTCTATCATCGGGATCCATAGCAGTAAGAATAGATCCAGCCTCGTTATCACTAAAAGAAAAAAGGAGCTTTTCTTGCTCTTCTCCGTCTAAGTTCATAAACACATCGGTCGCTAAATACTCCGATAAAAGACGAAATACAATGATTTTATTAGTAGACTCTAAGGATTCAATAATACTAGCTACTTCGTGAGAGTCTATAGAATGAAGAAAACGATCTAGTTGATTCCAAGATCGTTTTGCAATAAGACTACGCGCATAAGCTATTTGACCTTCTATAATTTCTTCAAATTTATCTACAAGGCTATAATTATTATCTAAAGAAGGTGTTTTTTCAGACATAACTCTTCCTTATTCGCTTATATAATCAGTGGGAATGTACATTCGTTGAAATTTTTTCATGTTGATTTTTTGACCTAATATATTAAGGTATAATTCTCTTGCTCTAATACTCGTTTGAGATTGTCCATCTCTAACATCAAAAGAGTTATCGAGATTGTATTCGTATAAGGTCATACCTTTGTCTAAATGTAAGAAAATCACTTTAAAGGGGTTACGAGGATTTTTGGTTTCATGGATAAAAATCCCAGAATCATTCCCCCCCACATTTATCACGTATTGATTGGTTAAAGTGGAGAATAGATTGGTAACTATTTTATTGGTAGTAGGTTGGGTAGTTACAGGAATGACATTTTGAGCAAAAAATCTCAAAGGTCTTCTTTTCAAAGAAGCTGTCTCCCCTAATTCTTCTTCATAAGCATTGTATAATTCATCTGGATTCACGAAATCATCGTATTCAGCGTAAGCTTCTTCCTCACCTTCATACTCTTCTTCATAAGCCCCTTCTTCATAAACACCCTCTTCGTAGGCGCCCTCTTCATAAACACCCTCTTCGTAGGTGCCCTCTTCATAAACATCCTCTTCGTAAGCTCCCTCTTCATAGATAGCTTCTTCTGCTATTTCTTGCACAGGCGTCGGAACGACGGGAGCAGTAGGCGTTGCTAGAGTGGGAGGAGTGGGAACAATAGGAGTTTTAGGCAATAAAGTCCCATCAGGGTTAGCCCCAGCTAGAGAGGGTTCTACTTTTAAGATAATATTCAAACCAGAATTAGTAGTATTTGTAGACGCTGCACTAGACACTTTATGTAAATTAGAACTAACAATAGGCACATAAGAATTGGTTATTAAAAGGGGGAAAAGAGGAATAAAATGCTCTCGTCTAGGGGTATTGGGGATTCTTTTTGAGTTATAGGTAGCATAGCTATAAGCAATAGCGTCCCTATCTTGGTCAAAAAAGATAAAGAGTCTTTGTTCGGAGAGAACCCCTCTTTTATTAGCACGAACAATTCTCTCACTACCTCTCCACACCGTACCACGAAGTTTTTTAAATTGATGCATAGAAGGAAGTAAAGGATTAGTAAGATTAATTCTCATAGGAAGTTTATAATCGCTAAATATGGGAATAGTAATATTTGTTTGTGGGCCTGTATTTACCACTGTCGCATTCGCTGGGGGCGCTACAGGTGTTATAGGTGTTTCAACATTCTCGACTACCTCTACCACTTCCTCAGCATATTCTTCATCTTCATAATATTCTTCTTCGTAATATTCTTCTTGGGCATACTCTTCTTCGTAATAAGTAGACCCTGCTTCTGTATTTTCGTCTTGAGCATAAAAAGGAGATAGAATAAAGATAATAAAAAATAAGGAGCTTATCAGCTTTTTCATAAAATCTATCCTTATTGAGCGTATTTGATTTTTTCTTACTAAAAATCGTATCTTAATTATCGGAATTCTTTAAAATTTCTTTATATATTCTATGATAAAACTAGCCTTAATACGAAAGGGAATATTGACATATACTCTATTTTATACTATGATATGATATGAAAATATTCTTTATAATCTTCTTTTTCATCCTTAATATATCTAGCACCTTTGCTCAAGAAATTCTTAGTAACGTAGCTATTGGCGACGAAATTATTAGCACTACAAACCCTAGCAATCTTGGATTTCTTGATGATTTTTATGTGGGAACAGATGCTGTAGAAACGCCTACTGTAGAAACAGAATCTCCCGCTATGACTTTACTTCGTATTGCTATTATTACGGGGATTCTTGCTTTTCTCACTTGGATTGTCTTGAGATTTTTCTTTAGAAGAAATGCCCTATCTCTTTCTACAGCAGGAAAATCCATAGAGGTTTTAGCCACGATTCCAGCAGGTTTGGGCTCTTATTTTGTAATCGCCAAATTAAGCACCCTTTATTATCTTTGTTCTCTTTCTAATGATGGATTGAGACTTTTAGATAAAATAACAGATCAAGAAGCCATCGATTTTATAGAATTAAACAAAGCTCAAACTCTCCCTCAAGATATTCAATTTGTAGACCTACTAGAAAACTTACCTGAGGGTAAGACCAAAAACGCTTTAGAGTTTTTAAGAGAGAAAGTAGATCAATTAAAGAAAAAATGAGCCCCACCCTAAGACTAAAAGTGCCTTAGAGTTTCTAAGCCCCCTCTTAAGATTTGTTAGAATTTCTAATAGACCCCCACCTCTTAAGACCACTTAGAGTTTTTTAAGAGAGTAAACCAATTAAGAAAATAAGCCCTACCCCCCTTCGAAAGAGGGAGAGAGGGAGTTAAAGAAAAACTTTTTATAAAAATGGTTGATAAGATAATGGATAATAAACA
This sequence comes from uncultured Brevinema sp., assembly GCA_947038195.1. Taxonomy (GTDB): domain Bacteria; phylum Spirochaetota; class Brevinematia; order Brevinematales; family Brevinemataceae; genus Brevinema_A. The sequence goes on along the minus strand of CAMQVI010000007.1, from coordinate 39,167 downwards.
AAAACATGTTTTTGTAGGAATGAGTGGAGGGGTAGATAGTTCTGCCTCTGTAAAAATCCTCCAAGAACAAGGATATAAAATAACAGGTGTCACTTTTGTGGGACTAGGCAAAGAACAAACCCTACAAAGAGGTAAAAACTCTTTTGTGGGAAAATCTTCCCGTAAATGTTGTTCTGTGGAAGAAGTTTTGGTTGCTAAAGAAGTGTGTTTCTCTTTGGGAATTTCTCATATTACCTTAGACTTAGCAGAAGAATTTAAAGAAAAAGTGAGAGATCCTTTTGTAAATAGTTATCTCTCAGGCGAAACACCCAATCCTTGTATGCTTTGCAATCGTTTTGTAAAAATGGGTGCCTTAGTAGATTTTGCTCTAAAACAAGGGGCTGATTATGTGGCTATGGGACATTATAGTGGAGTAGAGCTCGTAGATGGAGAATATCTCCTCAAAACAGGAAAAGATAAAAATAAAGATCAGTCCTACTTCCTCGCTTTATTAAAGCCAGAGATTTTACCCTATTTGATTTTTCCTCTAGCCCATAAAGAAAAAGATGAAATTAGAGAAATTATAGACCGATCAGACCTACCCCTTAAGGGAAATAAAGTAGAAAGTCAAGACGTCTGTTTTGTAGATGATGATTATAGAGATTATCTAAGAGACCAAGGAGTACCAGAGAAAAAAGGCACCCTTCTTCTAAACGAAAAAATCGTAGGAGATCATACAGGGGTGGCGTTCTATGCCTTAGGGCAAAGACGAGGTCTCGGTATTTCTGTGGGACAAAAAGTCTTTGTTAGAGAAATAGATGTTAAAAATAATAAAATTGTTCTCGGAGAAAAGCCCAAAAGCAAAGTCTTTAGAGTAACAGATTTAAATATTTTTTCTAAACATTTCAAAGAAGGAAACTGGGAAATACAAATTCGCTACCGTTCTTCTCGTGTTTTAGGAGAAATAAAATTTTTAGATGAAAATACTATAGAAGTTTTGCTATCGGAAGCTCAAGAAATTGTTTCCCCAGGACAGTACGCTGTGTTCTATAAAAATGATTATATTTATGGAGCAGGAAAAATAAAAGATGTAGACCTTCTGGACGCTTAAGGAATTATTATGGCTATACAAAAAATCGTAACTTATGGGCATCCTGCCCTACGTAGACCCGCCCAAAAAGTAGAAGAAATTAATGAAGAAATCTTACAAATTGTACAAGATTTAAAAGACACTCTCACCCATATAGGAGGGCTAGGATTAGCTGCCCCCCAAATAGGAATAGAAAAACAAATTTTTATCGCCGATTTATCTATCTTGAACGATAAACAGTATGTTGCTAATAAAATAGTATTCATCAACCCTGAGCTTATCTTTTCTTCTAAAAAAAAGGAGTGGGATAATGAAGGGTGCCTTTCCCTAATAGAGGTAAGAGGTGAGGTAGAGAGATCTTTTAAAATTAAAATGAAAGGGCTTATCCCCTCAAACACGACACGCACCATAGAAGCCTCTGGATTATTTGGTAGAGTTTTACAACATGAATATGATCACCTCCTTGGAAAATTGCTCATTGATTATTTTTCTAAAGAGGACTACGATAAAAACGAAATCTTTATTAAAAAATATTTTGCAGAAAATAAAAAAAATCTACCTGAAGTAATGGAATAATATGAAAATAGTTTTTTTTGGAAATAGTGAATTTTCCGTGCTACCCTTACAAAAAATGATAGAACATTTTGAAGTAGTAGGAGTGGTTACTGCTCCTGATACTTTCGTAGGAAGAGGACAAAAAGTCCCCCGATCTAATCCTGTAAAAGAATTGGCTATAAAATATCATATTCCTATTTTACAGCCTGATAAACTTAAAAACAACGATTCTTTTAAAGAGAATCTTATAGAGTTAAAAGCTGATCTACATATTATTGTTTCTTATGGAAAAATTTTACCCTTAGATTTGATAGATATCCCAAAATATAAAACAATAAACCTGCATTCCTCTCTTTTACCTGCATTTAGAGGGGCAGCACCTATACAGTATGCTTTGTGGCATGGCTTAGAAAAAACAGGTAATACGGTACAATACATTACAGAAGCAATGGATGAAGGGGATATTATTAGGCAAAACAGTGTGCCTATTGATAAAAGTGATACCTATGAAGAGCTAGAATCCAAATTAGCTCTAAGTGGGGCTGAATTATTAGAGCAAGCTGTCCTTAAAATAAAACAAGGATTAGCCATCCCCAGACCACAAGACCACAATACAGCCACCTACACAAAGCTCATCCAAAAAGAAGACGGTGCCGTGTTTTTTTCTATGAGTGCTGAAGAAATAGTAAACGCCTATAGGGCTTTTAAAAGAACCCCTGGGATTTATCTCCCTTTAGAAATGGGGACTGTTAAAATACAGGACTGTTCTATTGCTGATATGCCTAATGGAGAAAAAGAAGGTGAGGTGCTAGCGATTAGCCCTGAAGGGATTATTATATCTTGCTACGAAGGAACCATCCTCTTAAAAAGCCTCCAAGCTCCTAATAAAAAACCCCTTAGTGGAAGAGATTTCGCCAATGGAAATAGATTAAAAATGGGAACAATCCTAAAATAAAAGAAATATATAAAGGAATTTTCTATGCTTAAAGATGAAATAAAAGATATTGCTTTAAAAATCGAACACAAGGCTAAAATATGGGGAAAGTACGCTAAGGCCTTCTACATCAAATGGTCTAACTTAGATACTTGGAAAGAGGTTTTTATTCCTGAAAACCCTGCAGAACACCCCCGTCTAGTACGATTTTTAGGCTTAACTTTTGTCTTAGTGTTTCTTGTGATAGGTATCACCTTTTTATTATCTTTTTTCGTCGTTCAAGCTAAAATCCCTAGAGTAAGAATACCCTCTGTTGTTAATAAAGATATCACAGAGGCAATACGCCTCCTCCAATCAGAAAACTTAAAAGCACGTTTTGAAATGATTTTTGATGAAAATTATGATAAATATGAGATTATTCGACAAAAGCCTTCTCCTGGATCTTCTGTAAGAGAAGGACGTGAGATTTATCTTATTGTAAGCCTTGGAAAAGACCAGTATATTGTTCCTGAGTTATCCGATATTCCCAAAGATGCGGCTCTTACCTTATTAGATGATAAGAAAATCCCTTATATCATAAGAGTTGTTCCCGCAGGAGATCAACCCTTAAATAAAATCATTGCTATGAATCACCCTGCAGGATCAGAAATTCCTAGAGATACCCCTCTTATCCTTACTATTACTGATGAAATCCTAGAAAACCAATACCGTATGGACAACTACATAAGACAGCCTTTGGAGTTTGCCGCCAATACCCTCCTCAATAATAGAATTACCCCTATTGTTATTACAACTAATGTCGCTTCATTATCAGATGATGGGCTCATATTAGAACAAAACGTCGCAGTGGGATCCATACTTATTAAAAACTCCAGTGCTATCCTTACCGTAGGTTCTTATGCCTATGATGAAGGAGAGCGAGAAAATATGCGTTGGCATGTATTCTCTTACCGTATTCCCCGAGTAGAAGGCACCAAACAAATTATTAGCACCAATGAAATAGGGGAAGTGGTAGATTTAGGAGAAGGAGAGCAACGTACTGCTAAATTCTACCAAGCTATCGTAGAAGATGAACTAGGACGTACCCGTACCATCTACGAAAGAATGGGAGCAGAAGGGACTTCCTTTATTAGAGTTTTCAAATCTTATGGAAAAACCAAAGTTTACATCTATGCTGATAACGAAATTATAGGAAGTAGAGATTATGGGAATTAATAGATGCCAGATTTTACCCTCTGTATTTGCAGCTAATGTAGCTCAAATGGAATCCGAAATCCAAAAAATAAAAGAAAGCAAGATAGAGATAATTCATTATGATGTCATGGATAATCACTTTGTCCCTAATATTTCTTTTGGTCCCTTATTTATAGAACAAATGATAAAAGCCACCCCTGAAATAAAAGCAGATATACATCTTATGACAGATCTTCCTGGACATTGGGAAGCCTATTTAGAGCTAAAGCCCTATTCTTTAAGCATACACTTAGAGGCAGGCACTCCCGAGCTTGTAAAAAATATTCTACAAAAAATAAAAGCTCAGGGTATTTTAGCTGGTCTATCCCTAAAACCTCAAACCCCTGTATCTGCTATTAAGGATTTTATCCATGATATTGATTTACTGCTCATTATGAGTGTAGAACCGGGTTTCTCTTTTCAAAGCTTTATTCCTGAATCTGTGGACAAAATAAGAGAAGCAAGAGCCCTATGTGGAAAAGATATAATTATAGAAGCAGATGGTGGAATCACCAAAAATAATATGGCTGAGCTTAAAGAGGCTGGATTGGATTGGTTTGTTATGGGGGGAGGCTTTTTTAAAGAAGAAAAAAGAGCTCAACTTCTTAAAGATTTAAAGGCTCTCTAAGACATTTAACAAGTTTTAACACCTCTTTATAGACAAATATTATTATATACTATTTATAAAAAATGTTGAAAAACTGCCTATTTTTTCAACATTTTCTCTTTGGAAACACCTATATTTAGAAGTCAGTAATACGATGCAACTACATATATTGTAAATAATAAGATAGTTTTTTGACAGTATCCTTTTATTCATTGCTAAATTTCTATTAGTATGCTATTCTATTAGCAGATAGAAAATGAAAGTATAAAAATATAAAAACAATCAAAGGACTCTTTTTTATGAAGAATCGTATTATTTGGACGACCTATCGGTACGTCAACGGTCGTTACCTGAGGAAACGCTAAACCCATCTTTCTCTTTTTACTGTAAAAATGTTTTATTAAACTTAGTTAGACTATTTTAGTCATTATGTTTATAAGATGCTAATCTATTGTATATGTTAGCATAGTTATTTCATGCAGTAAAATCTTATCTTTATGATAAAAAATTATTACGCTTACTTGTGATCTTTTTACTTTTTTGTAAAAAATAAAAAAAACTATGGCATAGTTATATGCTTTATAAATTAAGGAGTTGCACCATGACTATCGGTTGCCCAAAAGAAATTAAAGTCCACGAATATCGTGTCGGACTTACCCCTGCTAATGTACAAGACTACAAAAATGCAGGACATACTATCTATATAGAAAAAGGAGCCGGAGAAGGCATAGGATTCTCTGATGATATGTACAAATCCGCTGGAGCTACTGTAACTTCTAAAGAAGAAGTCTTTGAAAAAGCAGATATGATTATTAAAGTAAAAGAGCCTATTGCTGTAGAATATGACTATTTCAAAGAAAATTCTATCCTTTATACTTATTTACACCTTGCCGCAGATAAAGAACTTACCCACATGCTTCTCAAGAAAAACATTCGTTCTGTCGCCTATGAAACCATTAAAACAGCTAATAACGGACTCCCATGTCTAGCGCCTATGAGTGCTATTGCTGGTCGTTTAGCTTCTCAAGAAGGTGCTAAATATATCGAAAAAACTTTTGGTGGTTCTGGTATCCTCATGGGTGGTGTCCCAGGAACTCCTAAAGCCAAAGTAACAATTCTTGGTGGTGGAGTCGTAGGACTTAATGCTGCTCAAATTGCTATGGGAATGGGAGCAGATGTAACCATCCTCGATATTAGTGCAGAACGCCTTGCTTATATTGATCAAATGTTTGACATGAGAATTAAAACCCTCATTAGTAACCGTGGTAGTATTGAAGCCCTCCTTCCTGAATCAGATATTATTGTAGGAGCTATCTTGCTCCCAGGTGCTGTCGCTCCCAAACTCATTAAAAAAGACGATCTCAAAAAAATGAAACCTGGATCTGTTCTTGTAGACGTAGCTATTGACCAAGGTGGATGTTTTGAAACTTCCAAAGCCACTACTCATAGTGAACCTACTTATATCATTGATAAAATTGTTCACTATTGTGTAGCTAATATGCCTGGTGCTGTTGCTCAAACTTCTACTCTTGCTCTTACCAACGCTACCTTGCCTTATGGCTTGAAATTAGCAACAATGGGATTAGAAGAAGCTTGTAAAAAAGATCCAGCTCTTTTAGAAGGACTAAATACCTATAAAGGAAAATGTACCTATAAAGGAGTTGCAGAAGCATTCGGTCTTGAATATACATCTGCTGAAAAAGCACTAGGATAAATAAAAATTTAAGGATTCTTAGTAGAAGCTAGGGTAGTTTCTACTAAGATTTTTTATAAGGGTATAAATTTATGAATCTAAGAGCTACTAGAGTTGAAATAAATGTGGAACAATTTAAAAAGAATTTACTTGTATTTAAAAACATTATTGGAAAAGATAAACCTTTGTGTCTTGCCGTAAAAGGCAATGCCTATGGGCACGGTCTTATAGCTATGGCTCACCACGCTCAAGCAGTCGTGGATATTTTAGCCGTAGCGACTGTTAATGAAGGGGTTCAATTAAGAGAGTCGGGTATTCTTATCCCTATCTTAGTCCTTTCCGCACACTTAGAAAAAGAAATTCCTATTCTATGTCAATACAAACTCACTCCTCTCATAAGCCATGGGGAATCTTTAAGCTCTTACCAATATTGGGCTGAATATTTTAATATAACTTTGTCTCTTCATCTAAAAATAGATACAGGAATGAGCAGAGCAGGTGTCTTACCCGAGCTAGCGCTAGCATTAGCTCAAAATATTACTAAATTTCCCAACTTATTTTTAGAAGGAATTTGCACCCATTTAGCTGTCGCCGATGGTGGAGAAGAATGGAAAAAATTCACTGATAAACAAATATCTACATTTAAAAAAGTTATTGATACTCTTCAACAACATTCTATTAAGCCTCCTCTTATTCATGCAGCTAATTCTTTTGGGATTCTTTGCCACCCTGAAAGTCATTTCACAATGGCTAGAGTGGGCATAGGGGCCTATGGATATGCTGAACATCCAGCCCTCAAGCCCGTCATGGAATTTAAAACCAAAATCACTATCGTCAAAACCATCGCCAAGGGCAGTTCCGTATCTTACGGTTGTACTTGGGTAGCCCCTGAAGATACTAAAATTGGTATTGTTCCCGTAGGCTATGCCGATGGTTATATGCGTTGTCTGTCTAATAAGGCAAAAGTCCTTATTGATGGAAAGTTCTACCCTGTTTTAGGAAGAGTGTGCATGGATCAAATGGCTATTGCCCTTCCTGATGATGACTCTTGTATGGAAAAAGATGTACTTTTATATGGCAATCACCCAGAGCTCAATGCTAATACCCTAGCTTTACTGGCTGATACTATTTCTTACGAAATGCTAACAGCAATCGCAGATAGAGTACCTAGATTTTATATTTAAACTAAGGAGTTTAATATGACAAAAGAAAGAAAAGAAATCAAAGAAACAAAGCTTTGGCACTCTCTACTTGTATTTGCTTTTTTATTAGGGTCTTTAACTTGGACCATTGTTTTTCTTGGACAATCCCCTCATGTGCCTCTTTTTGCTAGTGGAATGTTCGCAGCCACTATTGCAATTTATTTCCTTAATTATACTTGGGAGGAATTACAAGAATCAATTTTTGAATCTATAAAAATTTCTCTAATTGCCGTACTTATTCTTATTACGGTAGGAATGCTTATTGGAACGTGGATGATATCAGGTGTTGTGCCTTCCATGATTTATTATGGTATGCTCATCATCAATCCTCAGTACTTCCTAATTAGTGCTTTATTACTCTGTTCTATTGCTGCCTTAGGAACAGGAAGTTCTTGGAGTACCATGGCTACAGTAGGTGTCGCTCTTATGGGTATTTCCGAAGGTCTCGGTATCCCCGCAGAAATGACTGCTGGTGCTGTAATCTCTGGAGCTTATTTTGGAGATAAATTATCTCCTTTATCAGACACATCCAACCTCTCTTGTGCTTGTGTAGGATCTGATTTGATTCAACATATTAAGCATATGCAGTGGTCTTCTGTCCCTACTTATCTTATATGTATTGTAGCTTTCCTTATTTTAGGATTTAGAGTGGCCCCCTCAGGAGACGGAGATTTAGCATCTATCAATAGCATTCTCTCCACCATAAACGGTGCTTTTACACTCTCTCCTTTCTTCTTACTCGTACCTGTGGGAGTTATCGGGATGGTATTATTCCAAGTCCCCGCTGTCCCTGGTATGTTTATCGGAGCTTTAGCTGGTGGCATATTAGCAGTCGGCATACAAGGTGCTCCTGTAGGAGATGTTCTCTCTGTTATGTTAGACGGATTTGTCTTAGAAACAGGACATGAGTTTGTAGATAGTTTACTTTCTCGTGGTGGTATGAATGGAATGATGTCTACTGTATTGATGATTATGTGTGCTATGACTTTAGGTGGTATTCTTGAAAAAACAGGAATGGTAGATGTAATCACACAAAAAATATTATCCGTAGCCAAATCTGTTGGAGATATGACAGCTGCTGTCGTTTTTTCTTGTGTCTTTGTCAATGCCGTTGCTCCTGAACAATATTTATCCCTCATTTTACCAGGAAATATGTTTGCACAAGCGTATAGAGACAGAGGAATACATCCTGTAAACTTATCACGTACTTTACAAGATGCAGGGGTTGTTACTTCTGCCCTTATTCCTTGGAATACTTGTGGAGCTTTTCTCATGGCAGCCTTAGGCGTCGCCCCTTGGGTTTATGTTCCTTACGCTTTCTTTAACATTCTAAGTCCTTTAATGTCTATTCTTTATGGATATATGGGTTGGACAATGCTTCCTTATAATCCCGATGAAGACCCTAGAATAAAAAAGGCCTAGAGCTAATAAAACGAGGGTGCTCTCATTATTGAGATCGACCTAACTTAAATAAAATAAGATTACTTATCCTTTATAAGCCGATAAGTAACTATAAATAAATTATTGGAGAAATAAAATGAAAAATAACATTCGTGTTGCAGTCTGGGGATTCGGTGCCATGGGAAGTGGCATGGCAGAACTCCTTATGAAAAAACAAGGCGTTGAAATCGTCGGTGTTTGTGATCTTAATCCTGATGCTGTAGGAAAAAATTTATATGATTACCTAGGTGTTCCTCAAGGAGGACGAAAACCAGTCATTATCTCTAATGATATTGATCAAGTCCTCAAAAAAGGTGAATGTGATATTTGTCTCTGTGCTACAGATTCTTTCACCAAAAAAGCTTTTCCTCGCCTTAAAATGATTTTAGAAAAAGGAATTAATGTTATTTCTACCGCAGAAGAAATGGCTTATCCCCAAGCTCAAAATCCCGATTTAGCGGCAGAGCTAGATAAAATAGCTAAAGCCAACGGTGTAACTGTTTTAGGCACAGGGATTAATCCTGGTCTTATGATGGATCTCCTCGTAGTTGCTTTAACAGGTGCGATGAGTGAAGTAGAACACATTAAAGTACAAAGAATCAATAGCCTTTCTCAATTTGGAAAAGCTGTTATGGAAGAACAAGGCGTAGGCTTTTCTAAAGAACGTTTTATCGAAGAAACCAAATCTGGTCAGCTTGCTGGACACGTAGGATTCTCCGAATCAATAGGAATGATCGCTGATGCCATAGGTTGGAAATTAGACGGGCCTATCACCCAATCTCAAGAGCCTATTGTTACAGATGTCGCTAGAGAAACCAAATATATCAAAGTTAATGCTGGTGATGTAGCTGGTTGTTCTATGTTAGGATTTGGGAAAGTAGATAACAAACTCAAAATCGAAATGGTTCACCCCCAACAAATAGAACCCCAATTAGGTGGCGTTTCAACAGGAGATTATATCTCCTTAAAAGGTAGCCCAAATATCGAAATGGCTATTACTCCTGAAGTAGAGGGTGGTGTCGGTACCATTTCTATGTGTGTGAATATGATTCCCCATGTTATTAATGCAAGACCTGGTTTAAAAACCATGTTAGACCTTCCTGTCCCCCGTGCTATCATGGGCGATATGAGAAAAATGATTGAAGATTAATTTAAAACAGAGGTAAAAAAATGCAAATCAAAAAAGGCGAATGGGTGAAAGTACATAATATTGTACTCACCTCAAAAGAAAGAACGGCAAATATTCCAGAAGATACCAAAGCTACCGATTTAGAAATGTGGGTTAAAGGTACCCTTCTCTCAGATGCAAAAATGGGAGACAAAGTAGAAGTAGAGACTATAACAGGACGTAAAGTAAGTGGCACTTTAGTAGAAGTTGCCCCTAGTTATTCTCATTCTTTTGGAAAACATGTTCCAGAGCTACTTAAAATCGGACAAGACCTTAGAAAAATTCTAGCAGGGAGTAAATAATGAGTTTAGATAAAAGTTATGCAGCCGTAATGTCTCGTAGTAACGACATTATGAAGAAAGCCCTCGGCATAGACTATGGCGATTTTGAAAAAGAAGGAATAGGCTTTGACTATGAAAAAATGATGGTTGAAACAGGGTACACCTTAGAAGAAATGCAAAAAATCCAAAGACAAACAGGAGTAGGTAATACCCCTCTCTTAGAGCTCCGTAATATCACAGCACTCGCTAGATCTTGTGCTAAACCAGGTTTTGGAGCAAGAATCTTCGTAAAAGATGAAGCTTGTAATCCTTCTGGATCTTTTAAAGCAAGACGTGCAGCCAATGCTGTTCACCATGCTAAAAAACTAGGATACAAAGGTGTTATTGCTGCTACTAGTGGTAACTACGGTGCTGCCGTAGCGTCTCAAGCTGCAATGCAAGGACTAAAATGTATTATTGTTCAAGAATGTTACGATAGTAGAGGGGTAGGACAACCTGAAATTATTGAAAAAGCAAGAGCTTGTGAAGCTTATGGTGCTGAAGTCATACAATTAACCGTAGGGCCTGAATTATTTTACACCTTCTTATCCCTTCTTGAAGAAACTGGTTATTTTAACGCATCTCTTTACAGTCCTTTTGGAATTGCTGGAGTAGAAACCTTAGGTTATGAGCTCGCTCAACAAACTAAAGAAATGACAGGACAATTCCCTAATTTGGTTATTTGTACCAATGCTGGTGGAGGAAATCTTACAGGTACTGCTCGTGGACTTCAAAAAGCTGGAGCTGACCAAACTAAAATCTACGCAGCGAGCGTAAGTCTTAAAGGTCTCCACATGGCTAGTGATACCCAATTCAATCGTAAATCCTTTACCACGGGACATACAGGTTTTGGAGTTCCTTTTACCACATCACCAGACCGTTCTGATGTTCCTCGTTCTGCAGCTAGACCTTTACGTTATATGGATGCTTACTATACTGTTAATCAGGGAGAAGTATTCTATATGACAGAAGCCTTAGCTCAATTAGAAGGACTAGAAAGAGGGCCAGCTGGTAGTGTCTCTTTAGCGGTGGCTTTTGCCCTTGCTCAAGAACTTCCAGAAGATCAAATCATTGTTATTCAAGAAACAGAATACACAGGCGCTGGAAAACATTTACAATCTCAACTATCTTTTGCTAGAGATAATGGTGTTAATATCTATTTTGGAGAACCCAAAGAAGAAGTCGCTGGAGTATCTATTGTTTTCCCTACCTCTCCTTCTCTCATCAAACCTGTAGCTATTGAATTAGAGACTTTAAGAAGATCTTTAATCAAAAATGCAGTAGCTCAAGTAGAGAAAGTAAGCCAAGATGACATTAATTACCTCATCGTAGAAACAAATTCCGATCTAGAGTTTGTAACAAAAATCTTAAAAGAATTAGGGAAAGTATAAATCAGAATGCTTATTAAAAAATAAAAATATTGAGGATTTTATGAATTCAAACCAAGAAAAAACCCTCCCATTTCACGGTGGGGCGATTGTTTCTTTTTTACCATTTACGTTCTTTCTTATAATGACGATAGTAATGGCTCTAAATGCAGCTGTTACGGTAAAAGGAATGTGGGCAGGGGCTTTTACTGGAATAGTGCTAACATTTATTTTAACTAAAGACAGACAGCAATACTCAGATACCATCATTAAAGCTATGGCTTCTCCTGATTCCATTATGCCTATAGCATGTTGGATATTTGCAGGTGTATTTACAGGAGTATTACGTAATACAGGCTTAGTAAATGGGGTCATTTGGGGAGCCTACTCTGTCGGTGCTCAAGGATCTTTATTTACTATTATTTCTTTTGTTGCATCTGCTTTATTTGCTACAGCATCAGGCACAGGGTTTGGAGCTATTATAGCGAGTATGGCAGTTTTATATCCAGCAGGAGCACTACTAGGAGCCGATCCCTATATTTTAGCAGGCGCAATTATTAGTGGAGGAGCTTTCGGGGACAATCTGTCTGCCGTATCTGATACAACTATTTCAGCTGCTACGACAATGTCTATAGATATTGCAGAATCTGCAAAACGTCGTTTTATATTTGCTATGATATCAGGACTTATCACTATTGTTCTTATTGTGGTTTTTTCAGGTCAGAATCAAGCACTTGGAGATATTCCTTTCGACAAAATCGAACCTTATATGAATCCCATGGGATTAGTTATGTTAATTCCTGCTATTTTAACCATATACACCGCTATCAAAACAGGGGATATTATTTTTTCAACGAGCGTAGGAACAGTAGTAGCTGTTATCGTCGCTTTACTTGCTGGACTAGCGACTTTTGATCAATTTTTATGGATTAAAAATGGTGATGTTGGAGGTATTCTTGTTGATGGAATTGGTAGTATGGTTGATATCTGTATAATGGCTTTACTTATTTTCATCTGTGTCCGTATTATGAAAGATGGTGGTGGAGATCAAATTTTACTAAATAATGCAAAGAAAGTTATTCGTTCTACTAAAAGTGTTGAATTAGCAATATTATTTCTTTCTGGATTATTAGGATCTATCACTCTTCTCACTGTTCCGTCTATTATTACAGCTGGTTCTACTTTTGCAAAACCTCTCAGTAAAGAATTCAAAATCGATCCCTACCATGTCGCTAATTTACTTGCATCTGGCTCCACAATGACATGTTATGCTCTTCCATGGACGATTACTATGGTACTAACTGCAAAATTATCAGAAAATGCTAATGCTCTTTTTGGAGATAGTGTGCCTACATTGCTCACTTCTAATATGGGAATATGGTGCTTTTATCCTATTGTACTTTTCTTTGTTCTTGTTAGCTTTATTATATTTTTTCCTGACAAATATAAAACATCAAAACATTCCACAGAGAATTCACAGCAATAGTATATACTATTTATAAGTAGAAACAAATTCCGATCTAGAATTTGTAATAAAAATCTTAAAAGAATTGGAGAAGTTATAATGAAAGGATATTTAAAAAGAGACGATGACTTCCAAACACGTAGAAGTCACCTCAAAAACATGAATGACGAAGACCTCAAAAAACATTTTTGGAGTCTAACAGAAAAAATTGTAGACCCTCTTTTAGAAATGGCAAAAACCCACACTAGCCCTTCTATAGAACGTTCTGTTCTATTACGCATGGGATTCTCTAGTATAGAAGTAAAGCCTATCGTTGATGGAGTTATTGATAGAGGACTTATGGGTAAAGGTGCTGGGCACGTTGTCTATAAAGCCTCTAAATTGAATGACATTTCCATTAGGGAAGCTGGATTAGGATTGATAGACGGTAAATACTGGGATCAAGTATTAAAATCTTTTAAAGGAGGAGCTTAATATGAAACCTCTAAAAATAAATGAAAAACTAGACGTTAGAGAAATATTAAAAGACTTAGAAAACTATAGACCAAAACGTCGTGGTTGGGTATGGAGAACACCTGTTGAAAACTTAAAAATGGGTCATTTTACCTATCAAGAATGTTCCACCCCTCTTACTAATTATATTAGCACACCTGCTGCGAAATATTTTGAAAATATTGACCCTCAACCTGTTTATACAATCACTACAGAAATTGCTTCAGGACGTTTTGAAGATGATATTCGTCGTATGCGTATGGCAGCTTGGCATGGTGCAGATCACCTTATGGTTATCCGTACCGCTGGACAATCTCACTTTGATGGACTAATCGAAGGCACACCTCAAGGTATAGGTGGAGTCGCTATTACTAGAAAACAAGTAAGAGCTCAAAGAAAAGCTTGTGATATTATTGAAGAAGAAGTCGGTCGCCCTATCAATTATCACTCTTATGTTAGTGGTGTAGCAGGACCCGATGTGGCTGTTATGTTTGCTGAAGAAGGTGTTAATGGAGCTCACCAAGATCCTCAATACAACGTTTTGTATCGTAATATTAATGTCATTCGTTCTTTTGTAGATGCTGCTGAATCTAAAAAAATCCTTGCTTGGGCAGAAATTGCTCAAATTGACGGAGCTCATAATGCTAACTCAACAGCTCGATATGCTTGGAAAGTAATGCCAGAGCTTATGGTACAACACGGAATCAACGCTCTTTTCTCTGCTAAAGTAGGGATCAAAAAAGATTTAATATGTCTTTCTACCGTACCTCCTACTTCTTCCCCTGCTCCTTGTATGCGTTTAGACCTTCCTTACGCTGTAGCCTTAAGAGATATTTTCTCCGAATACCGTATGCGTGCTCAAATGAACACCAAATACATCACCTCCTCTGCTCGTGAAGCTACTGTAACCCACGTAATGAACATGCTCGTTTCTAAACTTACTAATGCTGATATTCAATCTACTATTACTCCTGACGAAGGCAGAAATGTCCCTTGGCACGCTTACAACATCGAAGCTTGTGATACCGCTAAACAAACATTTGCTGGTATGGATGGATTGATGGATATGGTCGAATTGAAAAAAGACGGCTCCCTCCCTCTCCAAGTAAGAGAGCTCAAAGAAAGAGCTGCTCTCTACTTAGAAGAAATCTTAGCTACTGGTTCTTATCCTGAAGCTGTAGAAAATGGAATGTTTATTGATTCTGGATTCTTCCCTGAAAGAAATGGTGATGGTATTGGACGTAAAGTAGATGGTGGTATCGGTGCTGGTACTGTATACGAAAGAGATAGTGATTATTTTGCACCTGTTACAGCCCATTATGGTTATAACAATGTAGAACAGTATGATAAAAATGCTGTTAATGATCCTTCTAAATTAATTGGTGGTTGTACTTTTGAAGACCCTAATAAAATCATTTATATTGATGAGTTAGACGATGAAGACAACGTCAATGTACGTATGGATGCTACAGAACGTTTCAGAAGCGATCATTTCCTTAAACCTGAAGTAGAATGGTTAGGCGATGGAGTTGTTCAATTAGAAATGACCTTACCTACAGACGAAAGAACAGCTGAATTTGCTGCTCTTGAGCTTGCTCGTAAGATGAATTTACAAGACCCAGAAGTAATCCATAGTGAATCCTTACAAGCTGCTGAGGGTACTCGTATCCAAATAAAAGGCGTTCTAAATATGGAAGTTGACCTTTCTAAATTGGTTATCCCTCCTGTAGCTGATGTTATTAGCGAAGATGAAATCACTAAATTCATCTCCGAAAACCCTATGAAAATTGTCGCTGGTACCGTTGGGGAAGACGAACACTCTGTGGGATTGAGAGAAATCATCGATATTAAACACGGTGGTATTGAAAAATATGGTATAGAAATAGAATACTTAGGCACCTCTGTTCCTTGTGAAAAATTAATTGATGCTGCGATAGAAACAAATGCTGACGTAATTCTAATGTCTACTATCATTTCTCACGATAATATCCATTATAAAAACATGAAAAAAATTCATGAATTGGCTGTAGAAAAAGGTATACGAGATAAGATAATCATCTGTGCTGGTGGTACTCAAGTTACGCCCGAAATGGCTAGAGAACAAGGGGTAGACCAAGGTTTCGGAAGAAAAGATAGAGGCATACATGTCGCTACTTACCTTGTAAACAAAAAAATGAAACAAAAAAAATAGGATTTTGAATCAAATAAAATACAGAGAGAATAGACCCTCTCTGTATTTGTTTTTATTATTATTATTATTAAAAAATAGGATTTTTTCATGATTGTAGATGTATTAATTGCAGAAATTGGTAGTACCACTACCGTTTTAAATGCTTTCCAAGATATCCACACGGATAACCCCAAATTCATAGGACAAGGTCAATCTCCGACTACCGTAGTAGAAGGCGACGTAAATATTGGTATTTTAAACGCTATCGAAAATCTCAAAAAAAATCTTGCCTGTGAAGATTTTGAATATAAAGAAATGTTTGCAACAAGTAGTGCCGCTGGAGGACTCAAAATGAGTGTCCACGGTCTTGTTTATGATATGACAGTAAAAGCTGCCCGTGAAGCTGCCCTAGGAGCAGGAGCGAATCTTTCCTTTACCACAGCGGGTAAATTAACCCCTAACGACCTCAAACGAATACTAAAAATCAATCCTAATATTGTTTTATTAGCAGGTGGGGTAGATTTTGGAGATAGAGAAGTCGTATTATATAATGCAGAATTAATCGCAAATTTAGATATTTCTGTCCCTATTGTTTATGCTGGGAATTGTGCTTGTATAGATGATGTGAAAGATATTTTTGAAGAAAAAGGAAAACAGGAGTTCTTACATGTTGTATCTAATGTCTACCCCAAGGTAGATGAATTAAACGTAGAACCTGTGCGAAAAATTATACATGATGTTTTTGAAAAGCATATAATTCATGCCCCTGGTATGCAAGAAGTAAAATCTCTTGTAACAGGTGCTATACTCCCTACCCCGGGAGCTGTAATGGAAGCCTCTAAAATCCTCAAAGAAGAAATAGGCGACCTTGTTACTATAGATGTGGGTGGAGCTACTACGGATATTCACTCTGTCACAGATGGCTCTGAAGATGTGACCCGTATCATGCTTAGTCCTGAGCCTGCTGCCAAACGTACCGTAGAAGGTGATTTAGGTGTTTATGTTAATAAAGATAATATTCTAGAATTAATATCTTTAGAGACTATACTCAAAAAAACAGGTTTTAGTGAAGAATATCTACAAAGCCTCATTGCCAATTACCCTCCCATCCCTAAAACGGACGATGAGAAAACACTAGTAGAAATCCTCACAAAAGAAGCCGTCAGAATCGCTATATTTAGACATGCAGGCACTATAACAAGTACTTATGCTGGAGATAAAAATAAGGTAGCCAAAGGAAAAGACCTTACTGCTATACGATGGATAGTAGGAACAGGGGGAGCCCTCACTAAATTAAAAGCAGGAACGAGCATCTTAGAAAGTATTTGCAATGATAATAGCCCTCACATGGTACCTACCACAGCGGCGAAAATACTATTAGACCATGATTATATTATGGCATCTGTAGGGATTTTATCCAAAAAATACAAAGAAGCCGCCATACAATTAATAAGAAAATCATTAAAAATAGGAGAATAAAATGCTAACATACCCAAGAATAACTATTGATTTGAAAAAACTTAAACACAATGCTAAAACAGTTAAAGAATTATGTGCTAAACAAGGGATAGACGTTTATCCCGTAATGAAAGGAGTGGGAGCAGATAGGCGTATCTTAGAAACCCTATCCGACGTGGGATTCAAAGTAATTGCCGACTCTCGTATCCAAAACCTCATCAAAGGGCAAGACCTCCCCATGGAAAAAATGCTTTTAAGATTACCTATGATTTCTGCAGCTGATGAAGTCGTGCAACATGCAGACATTAGTCTTAATAGTGAGCTAATTACCATTAAAGCCCTCAATACTTCTGCTAAAAAACAAAACAAAAAACACAAAGTCGTTCTTATGGTAGAATTAGGTGATCTTCGTGAAGGAATCCTCCCTAAAGATATAGAAGCTGTAGCAGCAGAAGTCCTAAAACTCGAAAATATTGAGCTTTGTGGAGTAGGGGTAAATCTCACTTGTTATGGCGCTGTAATTCCTGACGAAAACAATATAGGAGAGCTCTGTGCTGTAGCGACCCGTTTAGAAGAAAAATTCAATATCAAATTACCCATCATTTCTGGTGGTAATACGAGCTCTATACCTATGCTCTTAGAAAACACCCTTCCTAAAAAAGTAAATGTCCTTCGTTTAGGAGAAATAATTCTTTTAGGAACAGAAAGTGTAGCTGGAACTTTAGTCGAAGGATACAATCCCGATGTCTTTACGATAGAGGCTGAGATTATTGAATTAAAAGATAAAAATTCTCTCCCTACAGGAAAAACAGGATATGATGCCTTTGGAAAAGTTTACGAAGCCCCTGAAGATAAAGGCATAAGACGTAGAGCTATTGTAGCAATAGGAAGACAAGATATCGATTTAGATGGTATTTGGCCTTTAGATAGTAAAATCGGTATTATTGGATCCAGTAGTGATCATTTTATTTTAGATATGGAAGATGTAAAAGATAACTATAAAATGGGAGATACTGTAAAATTTGGAATAAAATACAGTAGTCTTTTGAGAGTTATGACTTCCACCTACCTCCCCAAAAACTATATTAATTAATAATTAAGGAAATTTTATGTTTATTCAAATCGACAACTTAACAGAAGAAAAAAAAGACAGGTATGGCACGATTAGTGTCCTCCTCGCTACTATGCTTTGGGGGAGTACTTTTCTCTTCCAAAAAATGCTTTTAGACAGTAATATACCACCTTTCTACATGATAGGATTGAGATTCTCCTTTGTAATAGTATTACTCTTCAAATACAAAATCCACACTTTTTCCGCAGAAACATGGAGAAAAGGAATTGTCATGGGCTTGGCTTTATTTGCTGCCTTTGGGTTTCAAACAGTAGGATTAACTCAAATAGATGTCTCTGTTTCTGCTTTCCTTACAGGGCTCACCGTAGTGCTTACCCCTATCATCAACCACCTCATTTTCAAATCAGGTATTACCTTTATTAACGTTATATGTGTTATTTTAGCTTTAGGTGGTGTCTACCTCTTCAATATAAACCCAGGTGTTGGATTTGAATGGAGTTTAGGTTCCATACTCACCCTACTCTGTGCTGTTTGTTTTAGTATTCATGTAGTATTATCTTCTCACTTCCTTAAAAAAGAAGATCCCTTAGAGTTAAATGTTGTACAAAATATCGTTTGTGCTATAGCAGGATTTGGAACCGCTCTTGTTGCAGGAGAAAGTTTCCCTACCGTGTGGAGTACGAGTTCTATTTTAGGGCTTTTATACCTAGGACTTATTGGTTCTGTCCTATGTTACTCTTTACAAGCATGGGGACAAAAGCTCATTAAAAACGTCGTTAAAGTAGGACTCATTCTAACAATGGAACCTATTTTTGCTACAGGATTAGCCGTAATATTTGGAGGAGAAGTCCTCACCCTCTATAAAATAATAGGAATGATCGTTATTACAAGTTGTTTATTTATTAGTGAATTACAAGGACTTATCTACGAAAAACTCTTTAATAAAAAAGGAACACCTTCATAATATTTTACTTAAAACTATTGACAAATATCTAAAGATATAATATAATATGTTTCCTTATCAAGGGCGTTTAGCTCAGTTGGTCTAGAGCATCTGCCTTACACGCAGAGGGTCGTAGGTTCAATTCCTACAACGCCCAATTAAAAAACCTGATTCTTTTGAGTCAGGTTTTTTTTATTGTAATCATGATATAATATGTATGGATTAAGTCCTGAAGCGATTAGAACCATAGAGCAGGTTCTTATGCAAAGCTGAGATTGTTGAGGGGGATTGACTTATTTTGATTGTGTAGTATGATATGTATATATGAAATTGGGAAATTTTATATCACAGAGGAGATTAGTGTGGCATTTTATACAAATTTAGATGAGAGCTTTTTAGATTTTTTAGAAGCACAAAATTGTAATGATTTTTTAGGGGAATCTTTTGGTTTGGATTATATCCCATTAAAAAACTATAAAGATATTTATGTTATTGTTTCATTATACAAAGGTATCATATTAATTGGCCCACAGCATGAGCTAATTCTTGCAGAGCCTGATATTAGAACTAGGTTAATGAAAATTCCAGACTTAGTAAAGATTGAAGATAATCAACTACAACCTTTATATCCTGTGTCCGTTATTAATAGTGAAAAGAAGGATTATAATGAAATATTTGAGCTAGTTAAAAAATTAAATAACTTAGATATTTTTGAAACAACAGAAGCGGGTAGATTGTATACCCTATTTTGCTCTATTGTACAAGGTTTACAATCCAGTAAAATAAAAGTAGATTTAAATTATGAGGGGTCAGACCAGAATGTTGTCATTGAAAAAGTACATAATCAAATAAAACACTTTGATCCTATCCAAGAAGAAAGTGTTTTTTCAGATGGAGGAATTAACGAGCGTGTTATAAAATTCCAAGGAATAGCGGGGTCTGGAAAAACATTAATATTAGCTTATAAAATGCTTGATTTTCATTTTAAGAATCCAGATAAGTATCTTGTATACACATTCCACAATAGAAAATTACAAGGGCATATCCGTTCTATCATGATAGAGATTGCGAATAATGTAGGAGCCCCTCAAATTGATTGGAACAAGTTTTTAATACAGCACGCGTGGGGGTCTCAAGATGCCCCAGGATTTTATAGAATATTATGCACTGTATTTAAGATTGCTCCTTTACCGTTAAAAAAAGGTCAAAATGGAAGGCGAGAGTATAATGACGTATGTGAAGATCTTGTTATTCAATTTCAAAAAAACAATCTGTCAAAAATATCTGATATAGGATTAGTAGTAGTTGATGAGGCTCAAGACTTTATAAATGCTCCTGCATTTTATGAAATGTGTAGCTTAGTAACAAACAAGGATACTAAATTTATTTTTGCAGGAGATGTGTTTCAGACGATTTTCTCATCAAATGATCACCATATGTTTAAATATGCAGATCAGTATATTGAACATTCTAAAGAATCTACAACAATTGGACTATTGAATTCTTACCGCACGCCAAAGGATATTCTTCTTTTTGCTCATACCGTTGGCTTAGGGTTATACTTACCCTCCCCAATATATTTACCACCCAGTGCAGAAGCATGGAAAACAATAGGATATAAGGTAACCCCTGACACATATTCAGCTGGAGATCAAATAAAATTATCAAGGGAACATATTAAAGGGTTTTTTGATATCTCTTTACAAGATTCTTTGGTGATCAATTTTGAATTTAATAGCATTGAACAAGAATGCTCCTATATTATCAATAATATAAAAGAAAATTTAGCAAATGGTATACCTCATGAAGAGATTTGTATTATTATGCTAGATTATAATAAAAACGATTATCCTCTATACTATAATATATTAAAACAATATTTTAATATATATGATGCTCAGAACAATAAAGAAGTTAGAAAAAATTCTCAATTTAATGACCAACAGTTTAGAGACTTAACAGCAAAAGTAGAGAAACTAATTACTTTAACTTCCATGAATCATATTAAAGGACAAGAATTTGATGTTGTCTATATTATAAATATCAACCAAAATGATTTTGGGCATACTCCTATATCGACATTATTGAAGCCTGCAAGTGAAAAAATTAAAAATACTCGAAATCGTTTTTTTGTAGCAATGACAAGAGCAAAAGCATTTATAACAATTACTGGTAATAAAGACAATTTATTATTAAAAAATGAATTTGATAGAATTAAAGATGATATTAATAATAATAAGTATACTACATTTGTACAACCGTCTGATATTGAGATAGGAAGATTACGAGTTAGCATGGATATACAAAGTGATAAGGAACGGGAAATTCAAAAAAAAATACAGCGTACTGTTAAAAAAATAAACTTCCGTTTGGAGAAATTAGATACTAAAGAATTAAGAGAAAAAGAGCTAGTAAAAACAAAAAAAGAATTGGAACAATTCCAACAAGAACTTAAAGTATTAAAAGCTCTAAAAACTATCCATAAGGAAAAATCCCTATAATTTTAAAAATTCAGTAAAGCTTAAAAAACGACTATAAAAAACATCTCCCTCTACCCTATTTGGTGGAGGGATTTTCTAAAAACAAAAATCAAATCCCTTTCTCTATTTTAAAGACAATCTTATGAAAAGTTGTTAAAAATATCTTGAAACAAAAATCTCCTCTAAAAATTATCCAATCTCAATCAATCCTAAAAGATTTTAAAAGAGTCCCAAAAAAATACTTCCCATTTCTATAATTTAAAAATTCAGTTAAAATTTTGACGAAATAGCTAAAATCCCTATCATTTTAAAGAAAGTAAAATTTAGCAAAAAATGGGGGAAAATTTCAATGAAATATTTAAAATTCCTTCCATTTTAAAGGGAGGGATTTTTAGTAAAAAATTGAAAAAAGTGGGGAAAATTTAGTTAAAAAATGAGAAAAAATAGGGGAAAAATTTACGAAATATTTAAAATAATTGACTAAAACTAAAAAACAATCATTTTAAATGACTCTTTTATTGATTAAAAATGAGTAAAAAGGTCAAAAAAATGAGTGAAAAGATCACTTTTATGACTCTTTTCTCCCCATAATGCCCTACCCTAAAAACAAAAAAAAGCCCGATTCAAAAGAATCGAGCTTTTTTAATTTTATCTTAGACTAATTACTGAATATATTCGCAATAGAACCAATAATAGCACCCACACCTACAAAGTCCCCATCACTAAATGTAGTGTTTTGGAAACCCAAATCTCCTAAAATAGGTAAGAGTAAAACAGGTAAGAAAGCCAATAAGAGCCCATTCACGAAAGACCCGATAATACAACCTCTTCTTCCGCCCAAAGCATTGGCGAATACACCCGCCGTAGCCCCTACGAAGAAGTGAGGTACGACCCCAGGAATAATTAAAACATTATTTGTTACCCCTAAGATTACCAGTCCCACCAAGCCTCCAGCGAAACTACATAAAAACCCTATGAGAACAGCGTTAGGAGCATAAGGGAAGATCACAGGACAGTCCAGAGCAGGGATAGCGTCGGGAACCATTACTTCTGAGATACCTTTGAAAGCAGGAACAATTTCACCAATGATCATACGAACACC
This sequence comes from uncultured Brevinema sp., assembly GCA_947038195.1. GTDB lineage: Bacteria > Spirochaetota > Brevinematia > Brevinematales > Brevinemataceae > Brevinema_A. The sequence continues at coordinate 16,397 of CAMQVI010000007.1, read as the reverse complement.
AGACAATACGATAGAAACCCCAGCAGCAAAGGTCACACCTTGAATAAGAGCATATACTAAGAAGTGCTGACCAGCAGATAAATTAGCTTCGATAAACTCTCCACCAGCAGAAAGAGCCACTACAAGGTAGATAATAGCCATCGTACATGCAATAGCTAAAATATTGTCTCTTAAGAAACTAAGTTGTTTAGGTAATTTCAAATCTTCTGTAGAAGGAGATCCTTTCCCCACCAATTTCCCCACAAGAGCAGCTGTCAGATAAGTCAAGTTACTAAAATGCCCCATAGCTATTTTATTACCCTCACCAATTATCTTAGGCATTGCCCAATAAGTGAGTAAAGGCGATACACTCATAGCGATAGCATTAGTAATAGCAGAAACGGCTATTAAGGAGACTCCTGTTAAGCCCATTACTGCATAAATAACGGTTATCATTACGCCCATATAAAAAATATGGTGCCCTGTTAAGAAAATAAATTTCAAAGGGGTGAAGCGTGCTATAATAAGGTGAAAAAACATAGAAAGTATCATTACAATAGACACTTGAGACCCATATTTTTCTAAAGCAACGGCTACTATAGCCTCGTTATTAGGAACAACACCCTGCACATTAAACGCATGCTCTACCATTACCCCAAACGGTGTAAGGGAATTAACAATAATTCCAGCCCCAGCTCCTAAAAGAAGGAATCCGACTAAGGCTTTCATAGAGCCTGCTATTACTTCACTGGCTGATTTCTTCAAGAAAATCAAACCCATCATAGTAAAAAGAGCCACCAAAACGGAGGCTTGACTTAGTAAGTCAACGGTAAATTTTAACATTTTGTTCTCCTATATTTTTGTTCTGTTTAAATAATATTAATAAATACTATTTTTGTACTGTTGCTTTTATTTTTTCTGTCAATTCTGGAATACTCAAGATATTGTCTAAAATAATAACCTTAGATTTATCTATTCCTGCAACTGCCATAGATTCTGCCACGTCTTTCCCTAAAATATAGTAATCTGCTGTTTTGAAGCTAAGAGAAGAGATATCACAATGCTCTACATGTGCTTCTATTCCTAGCTCCTTTAACACTTTATCAGTATTCATAGAAACAATCAATGAAGATCCTAAGCCCGATCCACAAGCTGCTAAAAATTCTAATGCCATACCTAACTCCTTTATTGATTTTTTATCAATATTTCTAATATTTCTTCTACACTGTTTGCTTTTTTCAAAGTATCTATAATGGATTCATCACCAAATAAAGAGGCAATCTCCATCATAAATTCTAGATGGGCGTTTCCGTCTACAGCACATAAACCTATAAGACAGTGAACAGGATTATGTTGATGGTCTTCAAAATGCACCCCTTTTTTCACAATTAATAGTGAAACCCCCGTTTTTACCGCCCCGTCTTCGGGTCTAGCATGAGGCATCGCCAATCCTGGAGCTAAGAGAAAGTGGAAATGGAGCTCTTTTCCCATTTTGATAACCTTAGGGATATACTCTTTATTGATGTAGCCATCAGCTAACAAACCCTCAAAGCACAGAGTTACAGCCTCTTCCCAAGTATCTACGGATTCTACTAACTTTACAAGTTTGTTTGTTTCCAAAAACTCAACAATTTTTGCCATAATTAAACCTCTATATAATATTCTTTATCATATTATAGCTCATTTTTATCATTAGTCAATATATTTACTGTTATCTTATCCTCGGGGGAATAGCAACACTATCTATACATAATAGGAGCCAATCCTTAAAAAAAAACCCCTATTATGGGGAGTTTTTTTAATATAGGAGTTAAAATTGAGTTAGGGCGTTTCTAGACGCTTCTATTAGCTCTTCTATGAATTTCCTTGAATCTTCGGGAATTGTCTCTTTATCTATGCTTAAAGATGCCAGAAAAGGCATATTTATTCCCCCGAACACCTTGATCTTTGGGTTATTTGTAGCTAGCCTTGCACCCGTTTGGAAGGGTGTGCCCCCTACGATATCCGTTAAAATCCAACATTCTTCACTGATTTCCAACTGATTTTTTACCAAATTCTCTACTTCTTGACCATAGCTATCTAAGTGCTTAGAATCTCCATCAAAGTTAATATTTTTCACCAACTCATTGTTCTCTGCTATTAAATCATGAGAGGCTAACAAGCCCTCCGACCATCGAGAATGCCCTGTTAATACTATTGAAATTTTCATTATCAAAACTCTCCTTATATTAAAAAAATTGTATACCTTTGATTAAATACTTAACTTTTCTTACCTCTTGAACAAAGAAATTATCTCATAGATTAGGCTATGATCCTATTTTTTCATTAGCTTCTATAGGGTACCTTTTTCTCGTGCTTTGATAAGGATACAAAGGCATTTTGTCTGCTCTATAAAAAAACCATTCTTGTTTTACAGCCATATCAAAAAGTATTTTGTTATTTTTATCAATTTCTCTAATATGTTCTGGCTCACCCCAAGCTATAAGCACATTTTGATGATTATTTCCTACCAAATCTATATCAGAAGTAATACGAGAATAAAGAGTGTCATCTTTATATTCTCTTACCTTTTTCCCTTTCCACTTACCTTTTTTACCACTAATTTTATATTCCACATAACGAGAGCCTATGGAAGAAGTGTCTTTATCTCCATAATTATCAAACATTGCTATAGTACCATTTTTTCTCAGTAAGAGAGCATGTTGGTTCTTAGGCCCATCTACAGCAGCATCTCCCATTACACGGTAAGGGGTCAGAGAAGGAAGTCTTAGAAAATTTAATTCTTTATAAGGAACCCCTTCATGAAGCGTAACAAGCTCATCATTTGCCATCCACCATAGTAGTTTCCATTCACTATAATCTACAGCAATAACTGCTTGTTGTCTTAGGGAAAAATACATAATATCTGTCTTTTCATCATAAACAAGAGAATTGGCATGTGCCCAGTCCACAGCAATATTATTTCCATCTTCTTGGTAAATATTATCAGTATCAAAAATAATTTTATTCATATCTTTGATTTCATTTCTATTGTTATTTGTCATAATAATATCTTTAAATAAAGATACAAAAGTCAAATCTCTTATTGTATTTCCTTCTCTATCTAGCTCTATTACAGCATCTTCTACGCCCCATCGGGATTGGGTGAGGAGAACATATTTATCATTTATTTCTAAAGAGTCGTGGTGGGTATGGTGGCGTTTTTTAGCCTTGTAGTTCATTCTTTCCTGACCTAGAAGATCAAAAATACCATTATTATTTTTAATCAAAATCTCGTTATTATCTTCATAAACATAGTGCAATTTATGATTTTTTTGAATATAACGAATATCTCCTTTTCTATCATAAGCAATTAAAGTATATCTATCATCTTCTTTATCAATATCTTTAAGAAGATGACTTACAAAATAAAAATCTTGATTTTTAGTATCAGGTTTTTCCAGCAAATCTTCATGAACTTTGGCTGATTTAAAAGTCGTAGGAAGTGTAATAATAGTAATATTGGTTTCTTCATCACCTTGCATAATAGTAATCGTATTAGTATAGTTAGGATATAGTCCATGTATAGGAAATTCATCCCCATAAGCCTTTGGAAATACATATTCTATACTCATTCCCTCTGTTTTCCCATGTATTTTCAAGTGAAGAGGGCTTTCGTTAGATACCGTTTTATAAATAGCAGATAAAGGAGTAATTTGGGAAGGATTTAATATTACTTTCCCCTTTAGAGCATTGCTATTAACGTTATCACAGGCAATTGTACTAAAGATCGTTATAATAATACCTATTTTCCAAATATTCATAGACTTTCCTTGATTATAGATTTTAATGTTATTATTTTCAGTGCTCAATAAAGTTATACTTTATATTTTCCGATAAATAAAAAAAATGTTTGGAGTAGACAACTATGGCTTATGATAATATCAGTACCTATATATCACGCATTTCTCGGAGAACATTATTCTTATGGTCTTTATATTCTCTTTTAACAGCAGGACTATTTTTTGTTTATTATCAAGAAAATCAAAAACATACATTTTTAAAAACACAAATAGTAAATCTCACAGAAATCAGCAATCAAGCTACAGCCGTGTTATATTATAATAGCCAAAGTGATATAAAAACCGAGAGTCCCTTTAACAGAACTCTTTTAAAGTTATGGTTAGATAATAATAGTAAGCACTTTGAAGAATTAGTTCCCGGTACCACCCCAGAAATTAATATATTATTTACCTTAGGTCAAGATTTTTTCCAAGCATCTGCTGGAGAACACCCTATACAAGTAAAAGCATTCGAAGAACTCAACGACCAATTAGAGCTTTTAAAAAGGTTAGCTAGCAATCATATGGCACAATCTCCTTTCTATAAATCTACTCCTATTGTTTTACCTATCTTAGGAGGACTGTTCTTTATTTTATTGTTTCTTACGCTTTCCTCTTTTCGTAAACTAAAAAAAGACCTTATGTCAAAAAATGAGATTATTTTAGAAGATATATGGTCTGAATTACTAGATATAGAGTTAGAAACTAATAGCATTCTTCCTAGTTTTCATCCATCTAATGATCTGCCCCTTGATCTCACCCAAACAATTGCTGACGACGCTAAGTATATATCCATACAAGTGTCAGAATTGAGAGAAGCGTTTATCACTTATATTAATAATACGGACTCCCCTGCAGCTATTATAGAACAAAATCCTCAAATTAAAGAAAGAATCGCCTTTGTACAAAAACTCTTATCTCGCCTCTTTACAAGAGCAGAAAGAGCGACATCTTTAGCCAAAGCTTCTGTAGATAATGGGTTTCAAGCAGGTATCTTGGCTCTTAATGTTTCCATTGAGGCAAGTCGTGCTGGTGAAGCTGGTAAAAACTTTATATCCGTATCTGATAGAATTAAAGACTTTGGAGAGAAAAGCTCTCAAATAGGAAATGCTATCCTTGAAGAATTAAAAGATTCCGATATTTCTATCCGTAAGGCCTATGCCTTAGGAAAGGATATTATGGAATATTCTTCTCTAAAAACTAGCCCCTCTACCTCTCAAAAACAAGAGCAAGACCCTGAAACAGTGCAAGCTATGATTGCTACTTTTGAAGAATTATTTAAACTAAGTATGAAAATCCAAAGTGTGTCTTCAGAGTTAGAGGATAATATAAACAATCCCTCAGAGCCTGATTTAGCTACAAACACGGTATCCATTAGAACTTTTGAGTTAACAAAAGATATGATAAATCGAAGTTTTGAGCGTCTGTATCGTTTAAATTATGGGATCGATCCTCCTGTTATTCCATCCTCTTCCAGTGCCATAAAGGAAGAAGATGATCATATTATTTTATAATATTCTTTGAAAATCAAAAACTAATATCTAAAAAGTCCTAATCAAATTAGGGCTTTTTATTTTATTTCAGGAAGAATAAATTCAAAATAATCAATCTTGTTTTCATGGTAATAAAACAGTTTATAACCCATCTTAGGGGCTAAAGAAACAATCGTGTCTTCTTTAATGTTTTTTTTCAATAGAAAATTGGCATTTTCGTCTAAGATCTCACACTCAAAAGGATCAGAAGGTTTTTTTATCAGTAGATTCCATATGCTATCTATCCCTATTGTGAAAAATAAATTTATATCTATAAAACTAAATTCGTACATATTCACTTTAGAATGCCCTCTAAATGCTACTTTTCTGCTATCAACAAAATTAATAAGCCCTGTACAGGTATAATTGATCTTATCATTTAACATTTCAAAGAATAAGCTAGAAGAAGTGTACTCTGAACGCACCTTTACTTTAGCTAGATTGATAAGATGATTCAGCAAATCTGAATTATTAATCAAATAAAGAGAAATCTCTTTTGCTTCCTCTGCTGGTAGTTGATTTTCAATATAGAGGAGCAGGATTTCCAAAGGATACTTACCATATTCCATTTAATTTCCTACAGTTAACTGTTTTTATTTTTAGCTAGTTTTAGCTAGTTTTAAAATACTACAAATCTTTTACATCGTCTATTTTTATACTATCTATCATTTTCTCTATTCTCTATTCTCTTTTACTAAGATTAATTGTTTGATTTTTCTCGTAGTTTTTTTCATAAATCTATATCCCATATCATACTGAGGAAATAATGCAGCTATAAAAAATGAGGTGTTCTTATAGAGCCCTTTTAACGATCTTAAATTTTTATACCTCTTGTTTTTAAAACGTAAAATTTTATTTTCAAGAATAGAAATCTTTTCATCATTCACATTCAGTCTCTTTAGAATATTCTCCATGTGAGCTATTTTATGATCTAAAGTTTTTAGTTTTAGACTAATATGTTGTTTTTGAGTCTCAATAGTAACATGATATTTAAGGATATTTTGATGTATTAATATTATTTTCTGTAAATCTTGCCCTGTGTATAAAGCGATCTCTTCCATATGCTCCGCTCGAACATGATAAGGCGCAATGTACATTGTCAACAAACCCTCCTCCAAAGGAGTCAATTGATGAATAATATCATCCACTTTTTTCATATCATAACTATCGCCAAAAATAGGAATAAAAGCTATATCTTCAATTTCACAATCTCTTATAGGAATTTCTTTAATTTCTCCTAATTTAGAAAAATCATTAAATTTATTATATAGCACTGCATTAAACCAAGTAAGAAAAGTGACAGGGCTACCCAAAGGAAAAGATTTTAAAATCTCACTCGTATGATCTAAAATATAAACAAGAAAATCTGCGCAAATATCTTCATTACAGTGATACTGTCTTTTTGGCCATTGCCTGACAATATCGTGTATTTGTACTTGAAAAATTTGCTCTAGTTTTTGTGAAGGATTTACCGCATAATCTCCTATCAATTCTTTAACGGATTTATCATTTAATTGCATAATGTATCACTACCAAAATAATAAGATTCCCAATTCCATACTATATCAGCGCCTACTCTATCAATAAACTCGTTAAGATTCCATGCTATACTCTATTAATAAGCTTGTGTGGGCTTCTAAAATATCTATAATATCTGAGCTCCCGTTAGGGCTTACCATAGGATTAAATACTTGTATTTTTGCCCCTGCTTCTTTTGAAATCTGAGTAAAAACAGAAGATTCTTTCATAAATGCATCATCTATCAATATCACAGGGATGGAGGATGTTTTTATTTGAGTGATGGTCTCTGTAATTTCTTTTAAAGAGCTTTGATCTCCTTCATATTGGTCTAAAGTGCCCAATAAAGGAATATCTAGCTCTTCTAGAAGATAGTCCCAAACACCATGTCTTTGAATAACTGCAATTTTTTTATCATTGTTCATTGCCCCTAATAAACTACTATGAGTTTGAGATAGTTTAGCAATGTAGGCATTTTTATTAGAGATAAATTCGTCTTTTTGCTCAGGCAAATGATCTACTAAAATTTCTGAAATACGTTCTACTAAAATAGGAGTATAGACAAAAGAAATCCATCGGTGAGGGTTTTCATCATGAGTATGCCCCTCATGAACACTCCCTTCTATATCCGACTCTTCATCATTTAAGATATAAGTTTTATCAATCGTATCGGGGACACTTAGCAAACTACCATCGATATGAGCATCTAAAGCAATCACAACATCCGATTCAGCCATTTTAATAGCATCAGAAGGTTTTAAACTAAAGGAGTGGGGGTCAATTCCCACAGGGATGATAGCACTCACCTCAGCATTGTCCCCAGCAATAGTTTGAATCAAAGATGCTATAGGAGCAATTCCTGTAATTATTGTAAAAGCTCTGGGGGTGGTTTCTTTTTTAGATTCTGCACAAGAATTTAAAATTAAAAATATATATATAAAACTTAGACTCTTATTCATAATATTCCTTCTATCAAGATATCTTTATATCTTTGTATTTTATCACAAGAATACAAAAAAAGCAATTCTCTTATAAGAACTTGCTTTAGTAATAGAAATCGGTTACAATAAAAAGATATATAAGCTTCTCACAAGCCGCAAAAAGGGTAGAAGTGGATTGTCTTCAATGTGTAGACAGTCTTTTTGGTATCCATTTTTAGCTTTTAAAATTAATAATAAAAATGCTCAAAAACATTGACAAAACATTTTATTTATACCTTATTTACAATAGTAATATTATTATATATAATTATACTTGCACTATAAAAAATACTATAAAGGTGAGCTTTGTAGATTGGGAATTTTTTATAAGATAAAAATTTGAGGAAGTTTTTATCACTAAAAAAGACAAGGGGAGCTTTACTTCCCTTGTTTACAACATTAAGGGAGAGAGATATGCCTATAACAGAAGAATTAATAAATTCTTTAGCACTAAATACTGAGAGTATTCTAGATCAAGTATCCAGCACACTAAACATCAGTAAAACTCAAGTAAGGTCTACTCTAGATCTTTTTGCAGAAGATTGTACTGTACCTTTTATCGCCCGTTACCGTAAAGAAAAAACAGGTAATCTTGACGAAACAGAAATTCGTTCTATAGAACATCTCAATAAATCTATCACCAATCTTGAAACACGTAGAATAGAAATTACTAAAGGTATTTTCAGTCAGGGAATGCTTTCAGAAGAGCTCCTAAACAATATTAATTCTTGCTCTACCCAAACAGAACTAGAAGACCTTTATGCCCCTTACAAACGTAAGAAAAAAACTCGTGGGATGAAAGCTGTCGAAGCGGGATTAGAGCCATTAGCAGAGCTAATGCTCAGCACAGCTAGCGATTCTGATATTGAAGCTAAAGCTGGCGAATACCTCAACGAAGAGCATAAAATTCTTACTGTTAAAGATTCTCTTCAGGGAGCAATGGATATTATCGCTGAAAAAATGTCCCAAGATATTGACAATAGAACAGCTACTAGAGAGCACATCCTTAGACATGGTCAGCTCATCGTTACAGGAAATAAAGACAAAGAAACTAGTGTTTATGGCATGTATTACGACTATAAAGAACCCCTTTCTACCATAAAACCACACCGCATCCTTGCCCTTAACCGTGGAGAAGAGGAAAAAGAATTAGAAGTGAAAATCAATATAGAAGAAGAAGATGTCTACAATGTTACTCTTTCTCGTTATACCATTTCTAATGGATTCCATAGAGAAGCTATTGTTGATGGCATGAAAAGACTTCTTAACCCTGCTGTCTTGAGAGAAATCCGTTCTAATTTCACCGCTAGTGCAGATAGGCACGGTATAGATCTTTTTGCTGTAAACCTTCAAAATCTCTTACTTCAAGCTCCTATTAAACGTACACGCATTCTAGCTTTTGACCCTGGTATTCGTACAGGAACTAAGGTAACAGCATTAGACGAAAACGGTAAATATTTAGCTGATTTTACTTTCTATCAACACAAATCAGAAAAAGAATCCTTAAATATGATTGCAGCAGCCCTACAAAAACATAACATAGAACTAATTGCTATAGGTAATGGGACAGGTACTTACGATGTGCAAGAAATGGTGGCTAAAACCCTTTCTGAATTTAATATAGACATTCCTTTTACGGTAGTATCCGAAGATGGAGCTAGTGTTTATTCTGCATCCCCTGTAGCTAAAGAAGAGTTCCCTGATTTAGATGTTAGTATCCGAGGGGCCATTTCTATAGGTCGTCGCCTCTTAGATCCTCTTGCTGAACTCGTGAAAATTGACCCTAAATCCATAGGCGTAGGTCTCTATCAGCACGACCTCAACCAAACAGCTCTCGGAGAATCATTAGACGAAACCGTTGAATCTGTGGTAAACCGTGTAGGGGTAAATGTCAATACCGCCTCTTACTCCTTATTAAAATATATATCTGGTGTTAAACTCAGTCTTGCTAAAAAAATTGTATCTTATAGAGATAAAAATGGTACTTTCACTAGCCGTTCTGATTTAATGAAAATCCCTGGTATGGGAGAAAAAACCTTTGAACAAGCGGCAGGATTTTTAAAAGTACCCGAATCTAAAGAAATTTTAGATAGCTCTTGGGTACATCCAGAAAATTATGATTTAGCTCGTGTCATCTCAGCAAGCATTAAAGATGGAAAACCTACCAAAGCACAAAAAGACGAATGGGCTACTACTTATAAAGTGGGAGATGCTACTATTGAAGATATTATTCTTGAGCTCCAAAAGCCCGCCCGTGACCCTAGAGAAGGATATCCTGGTCCTATTATGCAAAAAGGCGTCAAAACTTTCGAAGATTTGAAGGTGGGAATGTCTGTAACAGGCAAGATTAAAAATGTAGTAGATTTTGGTGCTTTTGTAGACTTGGGGATTAAAGAAACTGCCCTTCTTCATCTCTCTGAAATGAGTGATAATTATGTAGAACACCCTACAGATATTGTGAAAGCTGGAGATATTATTACAGCTAAAATTATTGATATGGACGAAAAGCGAAGACGTATTGGCTTGACTATGAAAACAGGTGCCCCTTCTGAACGAGCCCCTAGACCCCCTAGAGCAAACGAAGAGTCTAAATATACTCCTAAACCGAAGAATTCCAATCCCCAAAATCCTAGAAACAATGTAAAAACAAATGATTCAGGACAAGCGACTCATAACCCTTTTGCGAATCTTCTTAAAAAATAAGATTAAATCAATAAATAAAAAGCCTCTAATATAATTAGAGGCTTTTTATTTATTGATTTATCATTTTAATTTAAATTAGTGATCGCAACCACAACCACCATTTCCACCACCGCAACACTCTCCACCTTTTTCACTAGCACAATCATCAGTTTCACTAATGCTCTCTAAAGTAACATCAAAAGTAAGGGCTTCTCCTGATAAAGGGTGGTTACCATCTAGGGTAACTTTCCCATCTTCAGCTTTTACTATTGTTACAGGCATAGGTTCACCAGTCTCAGGATGTAGAAGCACCAATCTGCTTCCTGCAGAAATGTCAAAAACAGCTTCTTTCACTAACTCACCATATGCTTCAGCACAAGGGATATTGAGGGTTTTTTTATCGCCCACAGCCATTCCTTCTATTCCATTTTCAAAACCAGGTATTACATGTCCTTGACCTATGATAAATGATAATGGTTCTTTTCCTTCAGAACTATCAAAAACAGTCCCATCGGCTAAGGTTCCTTTATAGTGTACCTTTACTACATCACCTTTTTTTGCTTGCATCGTTTACTCCTTAGTATCATTTTACTCTTAATTAATACTATACTAAAAATTTTAAACAATTACAAGTTTTCGTTTCAAGATATTTTACTTTTTTTAATTAGTCTTCTATAATAAAGCTATACATAAAGGAAGGAATAAAAATGCGTTTATTACTATTACTAGGAATCTTAACATCCACACTCTATGGCAATGATTTTATTTGGTCCCAAAATGAGATGGGGACTCTTAAAATTAGCTACGAAAAATATATTGCCAATATCATAAAAGTCTCAAAAAATGCTGATAAAATTATGGATTTGGATTGCCAGTTAGCGGAACATAAGCCTATTGTTACTAATATCACTTTTTCTGATGGATATACCCTCAGACTAGCCCCTTTAGATTTTTTTGAAAGAATAAATCCTCTAGGAGCATATGACCCCCTGGAAATTAATGCTATAGATAAACAATTCATCGCTCAACTAGACCTTATAAAAGTTAATGCCTACACTTTTATGCTTAACAATTTGAGTACTTTCTATAACTCTTTAGGAAAAAAAGGGCAGGATAAAGAAATTCTTTATAAAGAACTATTTAAAAGAAGTGAAAGTAAACTATTATCTTTAGCTCAAATGGCTCTAAAATCTCCCAGTCAAGATGCAGAGCTCCTCAGCAGTGAATTCAATCTCATTATCCAACAATTATCAGCAATTCCCTTCCCTCCTGAATATTCTTTTTATAGAAGACGGATGGCATATTCTCTCGATACTCCCATAGCTGCTCAACAAGAAATAGATAGAATACAAAAAAGCCTCAATCAACTAAAATAAAAAAGCTCCCTGTATAGGGAGCTTTATATTTCTTCTATATTATATCCAGAAATATTCGTATCAGAATCAAAACGTTGTTTTATGGGTGTTTCATCTACTTTTTCTGTGTGTTGTGGTTTTTTCTTATCTAAAGAACGGTAAATTTTCAATCCATACTTAAAAGATGGAACCCACCCATGAGAAACCGTTGTTACAGATAAAATCTCATCTACAGGAATTAATATCGATTTTTCTTTGATCAGCAATTCCATATAACATGGGCTTTCATGAAGCTTAGTGGGCTTTTCTTGTACGAGAGCATAGAGCGACCATATGGGATAAATAGTTCCAAATTTTTGCATCAATCCCGCTAGAGGAAGTTCAGCATTAGGCATAAGGGATATTTTTCCACAGATCTCTACCCCTTTTACTTTTTCTAGATCCATTCCAAACCATGAATTATTCAAACGAAACGGGAGTATTGTATTCATTCTATTTCCTCTATAGTGTTAAATTAAGGGTATCTTTTGAAGCTCTTTTAGCAATAAGTGTTTTACTTTCTTCATACAGTAATTTTTCGTTTATTATAAAACCTAAAGACCCATCTTTTAAAATAGCTACTTCATCAGAACAAGAGATAAGAGGTGTATCTATGTTTTCTATAAGAGCTTCCATGCTATAATGGACTTTTTCTATTCCATAGAGAACCTTAGACGTGCCAAAGACACAAACAATATACATTTTACTAGGAGAAAAATCAAATCCTAAGGCTGTGCCTAGATTTAATTGCCCTATACATTGTTCATCTCTTAACGCCTTATCAATATCTTTAAGTTCTACCAATCTAGACACACAGCGATTAGGAATCAAAACAAAGGTATCTTGTACCTCTACAACGAGACAATCCATGAGTATTCTTTTCATAGGTAGACTCACATGAATTTTAAGATATTCGTTTTCCATGCTATCTACTTCTAAATAGCCACCTTTATTAATAACTTGATCCTGTAATTCTGTAATATTCATCTGCTCTGGGACTAAGCCTCTTCCATCATCTCTTATATAGATATCAAAATTATTACCAACATCCTCAAACTCTATTAATAACCAACTTGTTTCGCTTTTATCAATAGCACGTCTTCTATAAATAGGCTCTATACTATGATGAAGCGCATTTTTTACTAAACTGTACACTATATGCTTAACAAATTCACTTTCTCTTGTAAGCACCTCACTTTGTTCTCCACGAATACCTAAACGAATTTTTTTATCCATTTTTTTTACTTCATCATAAATATATTCTCGTAGTTCTGTGCCCATAAGAGATTCCATATTTGTGTAATACTGATCAAAAATCATCTCTTTAATACTTTTGGTAATATTATCTATTTCCTGAATGTCATCAATTTTTTCTATAGTAGCTTCTTCTGTAAGCCATGATTTTAACTGTTCTTGTTTTTGAAACAATCTTCCTATATATTTAATAAGTATATCTTCTTGATCTTTTAAAGGCAAGCTGTAGACGGGGTTTATAGGCAATGCTTTTTGCCTACTATCAGTTTTTTTCTTAACAGTAAGATATTCTTCTAAACTAATAACTGTAGAATTATCCACAGATTCTTTTTTATCTAAAGTTTCTGTTTGAGCAGGTAAAGTATCCTCATCGTTATCAAAAGAAATAATTTCAAAATCCTGTTCATTGTTCATTAAAGCATATACTTCTTCGTCCGTTAAAATAACATTGAAAGGGTTAAGTTGATTTTCTTGCTCTCTTGATTCGTAGGGATTTTTTTTAAGACGTGTTACAATATTCTTTGGTTGATTCTCTACCAAATGTTCCACGATGGCTTTTTTATCAACAAGGGCACCCAAGAAAAATTGTGCTCTTTTTTCTAGATATTCTAAAGATAATAAGAAATCTGCTTGAGAGTAGAGGGCAGTAAAATTACCGTGTTTAAACTCTCTTACTGTATATTCTAATAATGCTTTTATTAGGTCTTTTAAAGGCACTAGATCAAGGAATTCCATGTGTTCATAACATCTATTAAGATAATAAAGAACACTGTCATAGTTGAGGTTTATCTGACCAGCTAAAATAGGAATTTTAAAAATATCTCTTATATGTTTTACATCTTGAACAAGATCGTTAGACATTTGCTCTAATAATGGGGCATCATGTAAAAAGGATTCTGTACCCAATCGAGCACCTAAAAGATTACGAGCCTCTTCAAGATAATTTTCTAATTTTACAGCACCCTCATCATTAGAAATGGAACCATTAACCATTTCCAATATCAATTCTAAAAATTGGAGGATTAAAATTTTAATACGGGCTATGGTTTGAGCATCTTCATATTCATAATTACGAGCAAGAGCTTCTAAGACGGCTAAGTATTGTGTGATAATTCTAAGTTTCTCATTCTGTCTACCTAACTCAACAATATACTGCAGCTCTTCTCTTGCGCTATGGATATCTAAATGGTCTACGCTTAATTTTTGATGTAAAATTTTAATAGCTTCGAATAATGATATAGTCATTAAGATTCTCTTATCTGTTTTTTTTGTTACTAAACTAGTGTATTCTTTGTTTTTATCGGTTGTTTTCAAAAAAAAATAAGAAAATTAATATTCTCTTATTTTTGGAAATTTGTTTTGATTATACCTTTATCTGGGGGGGACTCAAAAACATCTTCTTTAATGTTTTTTTGTAAAGACTTATTGATATTTTGATCTATACGGAGTAATTCAAGATTTAGTTCATAGACATTATCCCAAACACTTCCTCTTAGCTTTACCTTATCCAGTAAATCATTATAATCTTTATTTGTGGAAGATTTTAGGGGCACCAAACCTAACAATCGTTGTCTATATAACTGTCTGTCATCAACACGAATTATAGACTCTGAATAACGAGTTTCTTGAGAAAGAGACTTGTTTTTTGGCATAGGAAAAGTTTTTAGTATTTCTTCTATACGAAAACGATCTTTATAAAATACTCCTTTACTAATCACGTTTTCATCTACTATAGGCCACAAAGAAGTAAAATTCCTAGAAATTGCAAATCCACCACTAAGCGGAGCCTCAGGGGTAATACTGTAAGGTCCATAGAAAATAGCCACACCTACATCTTTAGAACTATCACTACGATACGACAAAGATGGTTCTATAACTAATTCTGCCCATTTTTCATCACTAATACGTCTCCAATTGGCAATCGATAAAAAAGAAGGAATGGTACTCGATAAAAAAGGATAGAGGTAAAAACCCTCGCCTTTAGCCTCTCTGGAGGCTGTATATTTATCTCCAAAAAAGAGATAGGGAGGCATATTTTCTCTATCTAAAACAAAAGCATTGGTAATCTTTTCCCCAGAAGGAAGGTACACAAGAGGGTCATTTTCATTTTCGCCCACATCAGGATCAAGAACCACTTTAATTCCTATATTATCAATAACACTAGAAGTCATATTAGAAATTTTTATAGCAACACCCAAGGTGCTCATATCAGAATTAGCTAAAATATCCATAGGAAAATAAGCCACTTCTACCTGAAGTTTATTTTCTATATAGAAAATACCATCTACTTGAGATCCTACAGAGGACCCAAGAGGGTATACTGGTGTCATTTGATCTAAGCCTATTAATTCTCCATCATAATAAATCATAATTTGAGAAGAAGGAACAGATACCCCTCCAAATAACAAAGAGATAAGATTGGAGTTTGTTTGTTGAGTATTAAGAAGGCTAAATCTCCCGTTATTACCATCAATATAGGAAATAAAATCTCCAGCGACAACACTTAGACCTGAATTCTCTTGAGCAATACCAACATTAGAAAGACCTAGAATTAAACAACAAAGTTTAGCAATCCCAAAAAAGGATTTTTTATTATTCATAGTATTCCTCTTCATAATATTCATCACCTTCATAAGCGACATCTACGTATTCCCCGTCTTCATATTCATATTCTTCCGTGTCTACATTCTCTACTGCTTCCCCCTCTGTTACTTCTGCAACTTCTAGGGCTTCTTCTGTAGGGGCTGTACCTGTTATCTTCTCTTGGGGGATTCCCGCTGGAGGGACGGGAGGAGTGGGATCAACAATAACAGCATTAGGACTTGGAACTTGTATAAAAGAAGGAATATCATTAAAATCTTGTACAAAAGATTCTTTTTGTTCTAAAGCCTTTAGGTCATTATATAAAGCACTACGAAGTTGGTTCTGTTTTTCTTGTAAACTTTTTTCTTTAATTTCAAGCATTTCAGCTTTATTTACCGTTAAAGAAGCCATCTCTTTAAGAGCAGATTGGGCATCTTTTAACTCTTGTTCTTGGAGTTTTAATGCATACTCTTCTTCCCACAATTTTCGATAAGCTTCTAATTCTGTTTTCTTTGTTGCTTGAGCGATGCTTTCGGCAGGAACGTATTGATCATTAGAAAAATACACAACAGAACTATCAATCATTTCTTGAATCTCAGAGGGTAAAGATTTATCTTGTGTGTGAGAAGCAGGTGTTATTTGTGGTAAAGAAGG
>CAMQVI010000006.1 GCA_947038195.1 uncultured Brevinema sp. | reverse complement strand
GGACATTTTGGTAAAAGCAATCTTCCTTGGGAATCTACTCATAGAATTGCAGATTTAAGTAAATAACATCCAAAACACGCAAAAAAGATTTAAAATCAAAAAGAGTCCCCTCTGTACCATTCCTAAAAATGAGTGGATAGGTAATAAAGACACATTGCAAGAAGTGCAAAATATATTGATCATTTATGTGCGATGAGTTTTAAATACTAATAATTAGCTAATTTGGGAGAATACTATGATATTTAATAAATTAGATATACAAACATGGAATAGAAAAGAAAGTTATCTTCATTATTTTAATGATGTTCCATGTACTTACAGTATGACTATAAACTTAGATATAAGTAAATTTGTAAAAAAATCAAAGAGAATAACTTAAAATTTTTTCCTGCAATTTTGTATGGGATCTCTCATATAGTGAATAAGCATAGAGAGTTTCGTATGGATATAGATGAACAAAAAAATATAGGATATTATAGCTACTTAAATCCATGTTATACGATATTTCATAATGAAACAGAAACAATCACAAATGTTTGGACAGAATATAATACTCACTTTGATTTATTTATGCAAAACTATAATGATGATATGTTAAAATATCAAAATAACTCTAAAAAATCAAAGCCATTAAACAGCAAAAATTATTTTAATGTGTCTTGTATTCCTTGGACGAATTTTACAGGATTTAATTTAAATTTGCAACAGGGATATGAGTATTTGTTGCAAATCTTTACAATAGGAAAATATTTTTCTGATGAGGAAAAAATATTATTACCTTTAGCAATTCAAGTACACCATGCTGTTTGTGATGGATTTCATCTTTCACGATTCATAAATGATTTGAAAGATTGGGTAGATACATTCGACAAATAACTATAATTATGTGCTTAAGAAATATAACTTAGATAATTATCAATAGAAAACACCACCCATACTAATGCAAGAGGTAATCACCCCTCGCACCCGTATGGGTGGTGTTTTTTAGTTTTTGATATTTCATACTATTATATTTAATATGTCTTGAATATAATCTCCTTATAGCGTATAATACAACAATAAAAAAAATATTAATAATGATTGATATTTGGGAGATAGAATGGGCAAACCAAACATATTTAATTACGCAACGAGCGAATTATCTCAAGATGCTGTAATCTGTTATTTAGCTGCATGGGCTGATATTCAACATAAAAGTGATCCTATGCATGAAGTGGGGAAAGAATTTATAAAGGCATTACTAGCTAAAAGTGGAGCTGTTAAAGAAGTAAAAACGATACAAATTTACAGACAGGAACGTGAAATTGATGTTATGATTTTGATAAATCATAAAGAATCGGAGCAAAAAGCAGTTATTGTTATAGAAGCTAAAACAAGCACTAGTCAAAATAGTGGGCAATTGAAGAAAAATAAAAAATATATAGAAGGGAAATATCCTAGTTCTGAATATGAACATTTCTTAATCTATTATAAAACCAGTAATCAATTAAACTTAGAAACTATTGAAGAAAATAGTTATAAAGCTTTTATGAGAAATGATCTTTTAGATTTTTTTGAAACATGTAAAAAACATTCTGTAAAGGATACTATTTATTTGGACTATGTTGATAAAATAAATGATATAGAAAATCAATACAATGCCTGGAAACTACCTATTAAAGAATGGCAAGAACATATAGAGTGGTATAAATCTAGTAACAGATATGCTTGGGAAGGGATGTTTGCCCAATTAGAAGAGCAATTAAAAACCCATAAAGGATTTCATAAATCTGATAGAAAGGATAAAGGTGTTCTCTGGGGTATGGATAAGAAAGCTAATGGGGAATTTGTTTGTTGGGTGTCCTTGTGGCGCGATAAAAACCCTATGCCTTACTTGAGAATAGGAAAAAATAAAAATATAGAGATAATGATAGAAAGTAAGGAAGCCCTCACACCGTCAATGTTATCTAAATTTTCTGACTTACCAAATAATATCCCTAATTCGTCCTCTAAAGTGCGTGAAAAAAATGAAAAATCAAAAAGAGTGGCTCTTTGTACTATTCCTAAAAATGAATGGATTGGTAATAAAGAAACAATGCAAGAAGTTTTAAATTATATCAATCGCATATGTTTTATGATTGATAAATACTAAAAATTAGATTGAAATCAAAAAGACACCCGTGCTTAAGCAGGGTGTCTTTTTTAATGAATAATAATAAATTAATGCTAAATCGAATCTAAATCTAATGTTTCCCCCTTATAATAATAGAGACGAAAATAAAACAAGATGTTTTAAGAATCTTAATTTTATCAATAAGGAGAGTGAAATGCTCGTTTTAGTACTTTTTTTTACACTAATGTTTTTTGTTATTAGAGAAACCTCTCTAAAACCTATCCCCGTGAGATTATATGTGAAAAATAACTCACAAAAAATGGAACAACCCCTACTTATTATAAGCTTTAATAAATAAAGAATTATAAGAGTATCCTATATAGATAGTCCTAAGAAGTCATATTCTTAGGACTATTTTTTATGTTTTGTCATTAAAAAAGCCTAGATAAGAAATTATCTAGGCTTTTTTTAATTTGGAATTTTAAAGGGGTTTAATGTTCCAAATTTCTTTCGCGTACTCATTGATAGTACGATCAGAAGAGAATTTTCCACAATTAGCAATATTGAATAGAGCCATTTTAGACCATGATTTTTTATCTCTATAAAGGGTGTCTATTTTATCTTGTGCATCTTTATAGGATTGGAAGTCTTTTAGGAGGAAATAAGTGTCAGGTCTATTACCGTCTGCTCCATTGAGAAGAACATCGTAAATATTTCTAAAGAGATTGATATCTTCGCCCATGGTGAAAGTACCATCTACCATGCTTTCTAATATTTTACGTAAGAGAGGATTGTTATTGTAGTATTCTCTAGGGTGATAGTTACCATTTGCGTTGAGTTCATCGAGCTCTTCTACAGTAGCACCAAAGATAATACAATTATCTGCACCTACTTCTTCGAGGATCTCAACATTGGCTCCATCTAAAGTCCCTATAGTAATAGCACCATTAGCCATAAATTTCATATTACCAGTACCAGAAGCTTCTTTTCCTGCAGTGGATATTTGTTCACTGACGTCTGCTGCTGGGAATATTTTTTCTGCCATGGATACACGATAGTTAGGGATAAATACTACTTTTAATTTTTTACTGACTTCAGGATCATTATTGATGACTCCAGCAATATTATTAATTAATTTAATAATTGTTTTAGCTCTCCAATATCCAGAAGCTGCTTTGGCTCCAAAGATAAAAGAACGGGGATGTATGTCAAGCTTAGGATTTTCTTTTAATTGGAGGTAGAGTCCGATAATATAGAGAACATTTAGGAGCTGTCTTTTATATTCGTGGAGACGTTTTACTTGTATATCAAAGATAGAACTAGGGTCTAATTCTACACCCATAACTTCTTTAATGTAGTCTGCCAATCTTGTTTTATTTTCAAGCTTAATATCGAAAAGCTTATCCAAAATAGTACCGTCATCTGCAAATTTTTCAAAGGCTTTAATATTATCAAGATCCTTCTGCCAAGTGGTACCGATTTTTTCGTTTAAAAGAGAGGTTAAACTAGGATTGGATTTAATAATCCAACGTCTAGGGGTAATACCATTGGTTTTGTTGAGGAATTTCTCAGGATAAAGCTCATACCATTCTTTTAAAACGTCATTTTTAAGGATATCTGTATGAAGTGCAGCTACTCCGTTGACTTTATGGGAACACACAATAGCTAGGTGAGCCATTTTAAGACGTCCTCCGTCTAAAATAGACATACGAGAATGTTTAGCATAATCATTAGGGTAGTCATCTCTCAATCCTTCTAAGAAACGGTTATTGATTTCTTCTACAATTTGGTATACACGAGGGAGAACGTGCTGGAACATATTAATATCCCAAGATTCTAATGCTTCAGCAAGAACAGTATGGTTAGTGTAAGCAAAAACTTGCTTGACGATACCCCAAGCAATATCCCAATCTACCATTTGCCAATCCATTAAAAGTCTCATTAATTCAGGGATAGCTACTACAGGGTGGGTGTCATTGAGCTGTATAGCAACTTTTTGAGGGAAAGCATCCCATTGATTATCTCCATACTGAGCGATATAATTGTGAATGATGTCTTGAAGGGAGGCAGAACAGAAGAAATATTGTTGTCTTAAACGTAATTCTTTTCCAGAATCGGAGTTATCATTGGGGTAGAGAACACGAGAAATATTTTCTGCCGCGTTTTGATTGCGTACAGCACCTTCATAGTCACCTTCGTTAAAGGCAACAAGATCAAAAGGCTCTGGAGCTTGCGCTTGCCATAATCTTAAGGTGTTAACGTGTCCATTTTTATAACCCACAATAGGCATATCATAAGGGATAGCAATTACTGTTTCTGCGTTGTTTCTGCGGTAACCAACACGACCAGAATCTTCTCGAATATTATCTACATGTCCACCAAATTTCACATGGACAGCTTGAGCTTCACGTCTTACTTCCCAGACATCTCCATGTTCTAGCCAATTATCAGGCACTTCTACTTGATAGCCGTTCTCGATTTTTTGTTCAAACATACCGTATTTATAACGGATACCATACCCATAAGCTGGATATCCTAGAGTAGCTAAAGAATCTAAAAAACAAGCTGCCAAACGTCCCAAGCCCCCATTACCTAATCCTGCATCAGACTCTTGGTCTTCAATATGATTAAGGTCTATGTCCATTTCTTTTAGGACGTCTAAGATGTCATTTTGAAGTCCAAAATTCACAAGATTGTTCCCTAGAGAACGACCCATGAGAAATTCTGCTGAAAAATAAAAAGCTGATTTTCCTTGAGATTGATTGGTCTTATCTTTAGTTGTAGCCCAAGCATCTGTGATGTGAGCCATAATAGTTTTTCCGAGGGCGTTGTACAAATCAGTAGCATTTGCCTCTTGTGGGGTTTTCCCCGTTTGCTCTTTAATATTGGTAAGGACATCGTGTTTAAAACTTTTTTTGTCGAATACGTAGTCTGCCATATAATTACTCCTTAATATATTTCATTATAAGAGTATATTATAACTCTTATAATGAAATATATCAATATAAATATAAAAATAACAATCCTTTTTATCTATTTATAATATATTATCAAAAAAAGACGATAATTAAGATAAGATTTATTCTATTTCAGAATAGAAAACAATTTATTATGAGGCAGATGTGAGAGTTAATCAAATATTTATTAAAAATAGTGGTCCTTTACGTAATCTAGATATAAACTTGTCCCAATTCACCTTGATAGTAGGAGATAATGAAAGAGGAAAAACCAGTTTATTAAATTGGATTTCTAGGTCTTTATTTGAAGATCCAGGTCGTTCCCCTATGGGCGAGTCTTGGTCTAACCAGATAAATGGTGCTGAGGATATTCGTTTTGATACTCAATCTTTTTCTCCTTATTATGATGGGGAAAGAATGAAGAATCTTCTGTATGTGCAAGAAAAAGACCTTCTTTTCAAATATAAAAATCCCGAAGAAATATCTACGACAGAATACTGGGACAGTGAGATCAACGCCCTTCTCTATGGACAAGATGTCCTTTCGGAAAAACTTCAACAAAATTTTCTTAATGCCTTGGGAGTGGGGAACACCCATAAAAATTCTTGGCTTATTCAATTTCACGAACAACTTTTTGATTTTAAAAACACCTTAGAGGATTTATTGCCAGAAGTAGAATCTATAACGGGTAAAGAATATGAACTTTATAAATTAAGTGATAACATAGGAGCAATGGATAAAATTGAACAAGAGTTTGACTCTGAAGAAGGTATTTATCATATTGCTGATAAGGTGACTATAGGAAAAAAATTCCTGCATTGTCTTGAGACCAAAAAGGAGCAAGAAGAAGGAGAACGGGAGTATCAAGAATTTTTAAAAGAACAAGATCATCTCAAAAAAGAATTAAGCCTCGAAGAAGATAAGCTTTTGTCATTAGATGAAGAAAAAAATGAAATCAAGGCAAAAATAGCACTATTACAAAAAAAAGAATCAGAACTTATAGCAAATCCTTACGCAGGAGGGAACTTTTCTCTGGGTGAAACAGTCTTCTACCTCATGATAGGGGTTACTATGCTGGGTATAGGGGTTTTCCTTGCTTTTCAGTCTATGGGTATCGCTCAATTTACCCTTCTAAAAGGAACGGCTCTTATGTTTTTTATCATAGGGATCTTTTTCCTAGTATTCACCCTTTTAAAAGGATTCTATGTGCAACAACTAAGCCTTAATGATGGGGAAAACCACTCTTTTTTCCATCAACAGTCCATAGACAAAGCTCATAAAAAATATATAAGAGAGCAAGATCACTTAGAATCTCTAGAAAAAACACAGGCTCAAATTCAGTACCAAGCTTCCCAGTTAAAGTACCAATTAAAATCTCAACAGATAAAAGAAGAGCTTCTAAAAAAACAAGTCCGTACGTATCAATTTTTAGATAAAGAATGGAAAAACTTAAAAGAAAAAGCTATGTCTTATTTTGGGACTATTGATAAAGAAGAAGTAGAAGAAGAAGTAGCACAGTTAGAATGGTCTATTAAAGGTAAAGAAATTACTCATCAATTTGATGATTTTAGAAAAATGAGAGTGCAAAAAAATAATTTAATAGAAGAAAAACAGTCTTCTTCTAAAAACTTTGAGAGATCAAAAAGTCGAATTTTTTCAACTCTTAAAGGGGTTATCGATAATATAAAAAATATTCCCTGTCAAAAAACTCTAGAACACTTTTATCCAGAATTTTTCAATATCAATAGTAAACCTCAAAGTGTAAGCGAATTTAATAATCTTATAGAAGAAATGGAAACGCTTATTACAAGAGTAAGTAAAGATCGATATAGGTCAGAAACGATAGTAAATGCTTATCAAAATCTAGAATCTCAGAGTGAGACATTGCTCCTGAGGGCGATGCACACTCCTTTCTTTGAATATTTAGTACAAAATATTTTCGGAGGAAAATATAAAAGATTTAGAGCAGAAATTGAAAAGAATAAAAAAATCCGTATCCACGCAGAAACAGGTCATGGAGAATTCTTTCCTTTAGAAAGCCTTAGCTCAGCAAGTTTTGCTCAGTTTTGGTTTGTTTTAAGGCTAGTCTTGGCTAAAACTATTTTAGGTAATAGCCCAGGGGTGATTCTTTTAGATGACCCATTTAGCACTTTTGATACGATTAGAAAACAAAGCTTTATTGATCTACTTAATGCTTTCGCCCATGAGGGGTGGCAATGTATTCTTACTATTACGGATGACCAAGGGCTCTATAATAATTTAAAAAGCACTTTTGGAAATATTTTAACAGTAGTTGATCTTAATAAAGATTATAATTAATTTTATTAATTACTAATAATATAGTATAATATGGTATATTACAGTCTTCCATTAAGGCAATCATAACTATTAAGGAAAAACCAATGAAAATAATAATAATCTCAATCCTATTCAGTATCTTGTCTGTGAATAGCTCTTATGCGAAAACAATAGCCACTAATGAGGTAGAACAAATCTATTCAGAGGCTATAGACGCACGCTATGCTGGAGATTTTGCAAAATCACGAAATCTTCTAGAGCTTCTTAAAGAGAGTAGTTTTACTAATGAATATATTATGATCCTACTCTTAGAAGTATACGGGGAATATCTTACAGAATTAGTACAAACTAAAAATCAAGAAGTTCTTCGCACGGCTTATCCTGGAATTAGAGAGAATATTACAGCTATCTGGGATATATATCCTGATAATGTCACTATACAAGATTTAGGACTGAAAGTAGCTTGGCTTATGGGGGATACTGCGATGGGTAGCGCCATGAGTCAAATAGTTTTAGAGAAAGATAAAAACCATCTTCTCGCTAATTATTTTGCGGCTATGTATCGATTCACAGAAGGGAGCTACCCCCAATCCATTCCTTATTTTAAAAAAGTCGCAAAACATCCTTCGGGGCAAGGCAAAGAACAATTTGTTTTCCAAAGTCGTATGTACTTAGGGGATATTTATTTAGAACAGGATGATTTTGATGGGGCAGAAAAATATTATCAAAAAGCCCTAGAAATGACTACTACTACGGAATTACATGCTAAACTAGCTATTGTAAAAGTTTATTTTATGGATTACCAAGAGGCTTATGCTCATTTTCAAGGGGTACCACTCATCATTATGACTCCTGAGTTATTTGATGCTTATATTTTCACTCTTTGGGCATTACATACCAAAGAATCCTTAAAAACGATGGACTTTATTCTTTCTCAAAATGCGGTTAATCCTCCCTTTGCACAGGCTATGATACAAGCCCGTGTAGGACGTACCCAAAAAGCCTTGAAAATATTGGAAGATGCTACATTCATAAAAGATGAGTTAAAAGGCTCTTACTATCAGTTTAAACTCTTTTTATCGCAAAAATTAGGGGATCAAAAAACTATTTATGATACCTCTGTAAAATTAGCTCAATATACCTTTGAAAATGATAGAGAAGATCTTTCTTTATTTTATTTGACACCCTTTGATAAATCTCAAGATATCAATGGTGAATTATTGGGCTTATTAGGGTCTATAGCCAAAAAGAAAAATCAACTGACAGAAGCAAGTACGTATTTAAAAGAATCCTTTTCAAAGAAAAAAGACTTATCTATATATCAGTCACTTATTGATGTAGAGATGATGAGAAAAAATTATGAATTTGTAAAAGAGTCTTTAGAGCAAGAAGAAGAGTTTTTGAAAGATCAAAAATATTGGCTTGATATGATGAGCGCTTATATTTATATGGAGCAAGGGGAGTTCGCTCTAGCAGAGGATAGAGTCAGCGAAATGCAGGAAGCATTTGGGAAGACTAATCCTTATTTCAATCATTTTTTAGCCAATCTCTATATAAAGCAAGAAAAAAATGATGAAGCAGAACAATTGTTAAAAGATACCTTACGACAATATCCTGATAATATAGAAACAATGAATTATCTAGCTTATTTTTATGCTTTAGAAAATAAAAATCTTGATGAAGCATTGATACTGGCTCTACAGGTGGTAGAAGATGATGGTGATATCTATTTCTTAGACACCCTAGCGTGGATTTATTATCAACAAAATGATTTAGAAAATGCAGGTGCCGTTTTTGAACAAATAGAAGTGGGTCTTGCAAAAAATAATAACCTTCAAGGCTTAGATGAAGTGTATGCCCACCTTGGAGCTTTCTATAAAAAAATGGAAAATGAAGAGAAGGCGACATACTATTTTACAGAGGGATTGAAAATAGATCCTGACAGTACGATGATTAAAGAATTACAAAAATAATAAATTCTCAACTACTATCAAAAATGATAGAATTTTTGTTGGGAAATGGATAGGATGAAAAAAACTATCAAAAATTTTATTCCTAAATTAATTTTTAGCTTGTTTTTTGTCTATGTGTTGCTTCTTGGTGTGATGAATTTGACTGTCGTTAAAAATAGAGAAACGATAGAAAAGTTACTTGCAGGTATTTTAGAAGCACAAAAAGTTACCATTGGTAGTATCTCAAATTTACCTCTCGTTTTTATTAGTGGAACGGAATTTGAAGTTATTGTTCATGATGAGCTTTCTTTTAAAGTAGAAGGTATTTATGTGCACTATAGATTCTGGAATCTCTTTACTAAAGAATATGAACGGATCCCTTCTAGATTACAAGTAGATAAAATTATCTTCAATGGACATAGCACTAGTATTTCCGCCTATAAAAAACTTCTTACTAAAAAATTCAAAAAATATGGAAAAAAAGAAGAATCAAGCACTATTCTAGGGGCAAAAAATCCACAAGAAATAATTGATAATATAGATTTTAATATAGATATTAAAGATATAAGTTTTGTTGTTAATTCTATGACAGAATTTTGGCATAAATTCTACGCTAAAAGGATTGATGTTTCCTTAAAAGAAAATATCTTAACGTGGAAAGCTAATGTCGGAGCCAATTCTATATGGAGTAACAACGTTTTTCTTTATTCTGCAGATTTAACAACAGAAGGGGTGCTTACTAATTTTTCTGATGGAAAATCAAAAGTATCCATTAGAGACTTAAATATGATAGGTATTCCAATAGTCAAAGAAAATATAAATCTCTCCATAAATCTAAGCAATAAAATACCCTCTGTTCAAATGCTGGGATATAAGCAAAAAGATATTAGTATCCAAACAAAAGATCCTTTTGCTCTTAGTATAAATCGTTCTTTAAAGATAGCTTATGAAGATTTTGAAGAATATAATATGATAGACTATGCTTTTGCTCCCGGGCGATGGGATTTCAATCTTGATCTTAAATACACAGATGATTGGAGACTAAAGCTGTCTTTTTTATCTGTAGATCATCCAGATCACGGTTTGACTCTCAATCTTAATCCTATCAGGAAGAAACTCTACGAAGTTAACATCTCTCTAATCACTCATTACTTTGGTAGTATTGTGGGGGATTTGCTCCTTCCTGTGAGACCTGGCCTATACCCCTTACCTAGTGGCTCTCTTACTCTTGAAAATGTTCGCTTTATTCTAAGTGGCTTAATATTTTCTGGGCATGCTATCGTAGATGCTGTTCCTAATAAAAATGAACTAGATATCTCTGCTTTTGATGTTAAGATGAATGGAGGACTGATAGGGAGCACTTCTACGAAATTTGAATTTACTCCAGAGGGCTTGTTTAAAATATACCCACGCCCCCTCTTTAATAAAGCGATAGATGTTACAGCTGTTATTGGCGGAGGGACTTTTGTTCAATTAGACGCTTATGATGTAGATGGGGATTTTGTAGCTGAAAATATAAAAATCCCTCTTTTTGGACTGAAAGATTCTCGCTATAGAGGGGGGATTACTATTACTAAAAAAAGTAGAAAAGATCCTTTGTATTTAAATGGATCTTTGACAGGTTATTTAGACGGAGAAGAACAAATTAATGCTAGCCTTACCCTTGTAGATACTTTTATGAATATAGAGCAACTTTACTTTCATGACCAAGATTTATTTTTTGATGGCACAGTGGAGATTATTTCTAAAAGATCTAATACTTATATTGATATCAAATCCGAAGCCACTTTTAGAAATAATGATAGTATCCCTGTTCATGTAGGGATAGATGTGGGAAAATATGAAGTAGTAGTTACAGGATTGGTAGATGAACAAATTCCATTCAAAACTTTGACAAAAGGCGATATCACGGAATTTGATATGAATTTTCAAAACTGGTCTCTCCAAAAATTAGGAGTTTCAGGTAGTATTAATGCCCAATTACTTATGGGCTTTTCTACGAAAGGTGTTACTAGATTTTCTATTCAAGAAGCTATTTGGGATGTAGCCAATAGAAATATTATGTTAGATTTTGATACTATCCTCGATGAAGAAACGGGGATGCTTAATACTACTCGTATGCATTTAGGAGTGGATAGAGAAATATTAAAGGGTTATGGCTCCCTATCTTTTATGGATGACCAGTTTACGGGATCTATTCGCTTTAATAGAGGTGGGACTTTCCAATTTAATATAGGACGTTATATTGTTAAGTCGTTTGTAGATTTGAAAAGTATAACTATCGATAATATCTTTCTTTATCCGCCTTTAGACTCTTTATCTCTCTTGCATGGCGTGGAGACAGAAACAGTGCTAGCTGATATAAAACTTGATATGGTAGGCCCTTGGTCCAATTTAGTCATGAATGGTTCTGCTAATATAGAAGGGGCAGATACTACAACTTTTCAACTAGCAGTCCCTCAATTCCTCAAAAAAGATGATATCGTCGCTCTTACTAATTTAAGAATGAGACATCCTCTTTATAATCTTGATGGGAATGCCTTTTTACAGAGCAAGCAAGAAGAGTTATATATGGATGTTTCAGGGGCTTTTGCCTTAGAAAATGTTATTAAATCTGAGTTCGCTCTGAATTATAGTAAAATTTCTAATGTGGGAAATATAAATTATGATATTCCTAATTTATATTTTTTATCGAAAAAACCCACTTCTATGAGTGGAAAAATCATACATAACGAAAATGAATATCTTTTCACTTCTGATAGCTCTGTTAATGGGATTGTAGGATCTCTTATGAGAAATAATAACACTAATTTTTGGGATATAACCTTGCTAAATAAGAGCCTCAAGCTACAAAGTGAAGGGGAAATATCAGAGCAAGATATTCTAGCAGCTTTGGACCTTAATCTTGATCTCAATAGAGTATCTTTAAGTGGTGATGTGAGGCGAGCTAGAGGAAAAGTGAGACTAGGGGCTACTGTAGATGGGTCTGTAGATGAACCTGTTTTCAATGGGAATCTTGATCTTGAAGATATAGAGCTTAGTCTACGATCTCTTCAAAATAAATTTTTTGTGAGAGACACTCAGACTGTTTTTATTAGTAATAATAGATTTATTTTTCCAGACCTTACTATCGATGCTCAAGGTGGAGGTAATTTTGGACTTGATGGGGTTATTGCTCTACAAAATCAAGAAGATGGAGAAAATATAGATATAAGACTATATAGTAAAAACGAAGACCCCAAAGAGTTTTCTTATTTGAATTGGAATTTAGAGATTCCTTATCTTTTTGTGAAAGGAAAAACCTATATCAATGATATTGCTTTAGTAACAGAAGGGAACTCCCTTTTACTAAAAACCCATATTACTACGGATAATCTTCAAGTTGGTTTGGAATTTGATGATGCTCTTGGAGAATTTGGAGAAAGTATAACGACGGTAAACCCACTTCTCGCTTTAGTTTCTTTACTAGATTTAGATATTCGTATAGATGTGGATAATAGATTTCGTTTCTTTAATCAACTGTTTAATCTTGATTTTAAGCAAAGTACCCCAATAAAGATTCAAGGCAATGTAGGGGATGATACTGTCTTAGTAACGGGAGATTTAGATATTGAAAAGGGGAAAATAACCTATCTTAATACAGATCTTAAGGTAGTGAGTGGAACCTTACAATTTTCTGGAGAAGATGGGGATCCTTTCCCTTTTATTGCTTTAAATACAGAATCTGCACAAAGAACTCTTCAGAATGAACAAGTAGACCTTTATGTAGATTTTGAAGGTAAGCTTCCCAATATAGAATTAGCAAGGATTTCATCGGCTCCCTCTAAACCTCGTTCTGAGCTTTTTGCTCTATTAGGAGGGATTGGAGGAAACGTAGATTCATCTAGTGCGGGGGGAGGATCTGTCGCTACTTCGGCATATGATTTAGTTGCTGGTGGGGTAGGGGTGGCTGAGAACACTTTTTTCACCGCGCCTTTAGCAAGGCGTATACAGCGTTTAGTCCCTTTTATTGATACTATAGAGTTAAAAACAGATGTGTTGGGAAATCTTACTCGTGCTGCTACTGACGGAACGGGGGCTGTTGTAGGACTTAGTATTTTACATGGTTCTGAAATAGGAGTGGCTCAATATCTCCCAGGAATTACAGGTTTACAAGTAAAATATAATTTAAGATTTGAATCCCCTAATAACACTAGCTTAAATACAGGAGATCTTAACTACATCCATAGAGTGGGAGTGGAGTGGTCTAGACCACTTCCTTATGGCATACAACTAGGATTAGGGGTTGATATAGAACTAGAAGTAGAACCTGGGGCGTTAATTCCACCCAGCCCAGAACCAATATTTGAGGCGAATCTTAGAAAACGTTTTTAATCTTATTCCAAAAGAAACGACAAAGACTTGAAATTTTGATATATATTATGTATAATATTCTGTATAAAATTTAGATAATCACAACGCTTATTAAAACGGAGTACCCATTTGAAAAAATTTATTTTCTTTACTATTCTTGCAAGTTTACTTTCCCCTGTCTCCTTTAACACTATTTACGGACAAAGTTTAGAGAATGTGATAGCAGAAGTTCGTTTCCAAGGGATAAAAGCAACAAGTACAAATGATATGCTCAATATTGTTCAGTTGAGACCTGGGGATACTTTTAGTCAAGATAGCTTAAATTACGCTTTAAAAGATATTTTTGCTATGCAACGATTTAAAACCGTAAATTTAGATGTGCGTAACACAGCAGAAGGGGCGGTAATTACCTTTATTGTTGTGGAAGAATCTCTTATTGATAAAATTATCTTTGAAGGAGTTTCTCGTTTCAAAGGGAGTAAGCTAAAAAAAGAAATTGATTTAAAAGAAGGGATAGCCTATAGAGATGCTCTTGTAAGAGCTGCTGTTTTTGATCTAAAGCAATATTATGAGGGAGAAGGCAACCTAGAAGCAAAAATATCGTATAGATTAGAGCCTATCAAGCAACTACCTGGTCAATACGATTTGATTTTTGAGATTTCTGAAGGGTCAAAAATTGTAGTGAGGGATGTTATTTTTACAGGTAATAATTCCTTCAAAGCAAGTAAACTTAAAAAATTACTAAAAACGAAAGAGAAACTT
Organism: uncultured Brevinema sp.; assembly: GCA_947038195.1. Lineage (GTDB taxonomy): Bacteria > Spirochaetota > Brevinematia > Brevinematales > Brevinemataceae > Brevinema_A. The sequence goes on along the minus strand of CAMQVI010000006.1, from coordinate 37,805 downwards.
TGGATTTTTCGTAGTGGTGTTCTTAAAGAAGACGAGTTTCTTAGAGATAAAGACCTTTTAACGGCATTCTATCAAGAGAATGGCTACATGGATGTGGTAATTTCTAATTTTGAATGGAAAATTGAAGATATAAAAACCTTAAATAAAAAAGGTGAAGTCACTAAAGTCACAAGAGGTATTGTTCTCTATATTAATATAGATGAAGGGGATATTTATACCGTAGGCGATTTTTCTTTTGAAGATAATACTATTTTCTCTGACGTGGAGTTAATGAAATTTATAGATCTTGAAAAAGGGGATGTTTATAATAGGACTAGAGTTGAACAATCAAGAGCTCTTATCTATAAAACCTATGCCGATAGAGGATATTTATTTGCTAATATTTCTGGAGTACAAGAAAAAAGAGATGGTAATATCATTGATACTACTTTTGTAGTATTTGAAGGTGCAAGAGCACACGTAGAAAATATTAATGTTCGTGGAAATAATAAAACCTTACCTGGGGTCATAAAACGTTACATCCAAATTAAAGAAGGCGAGCTGTACGTCAACAACAAACTAGAGCAGAGCTTTAACAGACTTCAGCAAACTCAATTTTTCTCAGATGTAAAAATAGAACCGTCTCCAGGTAGTGCAGAAGGGCTTGTCAATATTGACTTTGTAGTAACAGAAGGGCAGACAGGAATGATAGAATTCCTTGTAGGCTATGGAACAACTAGTGGTTTTAGCGCTGGTATTAAATTATCAGAACGTAACTTCCTAGGTCGTGGACTTCAAATGTCTATTCGTGCTGACTGGGGGGAATTTAGACAATTAGCTGAATTTACTTTCACAGAGCCAGCTATTATGAATACACCTTTTTCTATTAGTTTCGTTATAGGGGTGTTTAACACTATCTTTACAGATATGCCTACAGATGAAAACAGAGATGGAGTAATTGACGGGACAGATTTTGATTATATTAATAGACCAGAAGACATTCTAAATAGTTTCGAATCTGATTATGAGTACACACGCCTAAGTTTTCGTATTGGTTTAGCCGCAGGGGTGCAGTTTGCTGTTTATTGGAATGCGAATTTAGGGTATGAAATCAACATCTTTAAAGACTATAAGTCTAATTTTGCTGTTCCTGTAATTTTTGATGGAAAATGGAAAGTAGATACTGGGCTTATGGACTCCCTAAAAGCTGGCTGGACGGTACAAAGTAGCCTATATACCACTCTTAGATTTAACAATACAGACGGAGGCTTATGGCCTACCAAAGGTATTAACACCGCTTTATTCCTATCTTTCTCTGGTGGAGCTCTAGGTGGGGATATTCATTTTCTCAATATGACAGCTAGTTTTGATTATTACCTTAAACCTTTTTGGGAAGTTACACTTGCTTTCCACTATGATATGGCGTTCTTGTTCCCTCAAATTGGAGGAAAATTTTCTTATAGAGATGCTAATCTTATGAACTTTGATGGGGTATATAAGATGCGGGGTTGGCTTCGTTTCCTTGCAAGAGGAGAGGCTTTATCTTACTTCTCTATCGAAACTCGTATTCCTATATGGCAATTTATTGGAGCTGTACTTTTTTGGGATTATGGAGCGATCTTCTCTGAATATGAAAGTTTTTCATGGAAAAGACAAGATTATATTATGAGTTTTGGTCTAGGTTTAGCTATTAATTTACCTGTATTACCTATTCGTCTCTATGCTGCCCGTCCTGTGGAATGGAATGCAGGTGCTAATAACTTTAAGCTCGCTAATGACCCTAGTTTTTGGAAGGGATGGGAATTTGTATTCTCTATCCAAGGCTTATTCTAAAATAATAAAATAAGACAAAATAAAAAAACACCTATGAAAATAGGTGTTTTTTTATTTTGTCTTTTATATTCGACACTTACTAATAGCTTATATATCCGACACTTACTAATATATTATTTTCATCTTTTTGAGAGTATTCACTGGCAGTAACATTAAAATGGTTAAGATCCCCTTGGGATTCATAAATAGCTTCACTATCAGTCAATACCTCTACAAAAGTCCATTTCTTATTTCCTGCAATAGTATATATCAGTCCATCACTGGAAAAAGATCCTACTTTTTCCACAAACGATCTATCTGCAAATACCCGCTTGTTGGCAACTTTGGCTAGAAAATCAGCTTGAGTAGTACACGCACTCAAAAAAGTCATGATGAATATAAGAGAGATTGTTCTCATAAAAGTACCCTTTAATGTCATATTTTATACTTAAAGTATAAATGATTTTTTCCTTTGAGTCAATATATACATTAAGCCCCAGCATTATACTGGGGCTTAATGGCTTTGTAAAAGTCTAAAAATCTACTGAAGAAGTTGTAAAGCAAGCTGTGGTTGTTGATTAGCTTGTGCGAGCATAGCATTAGCTGCCTGCATCATGACTTGGTTTCTAGCGTGGACGCTAGATTCTTTAGCCATGTTTGTATCACGAATACGTGATTCTGCAGATTGGAGATTTTCATATCCAATTTGAATAGATCTGGATGCAGACTCAAGTCTATTTTGGTAAGCACCAAGGTCAGCTCTTTGTGAGTTTACAATACGTAAAGATTGGTCAACCATACCGATAACAGAGTTAGCACTGTTTTGTGTGCTTAAAGAGATGAAAGAAGCTGTTTCAGGGTTACCTACAGCAGATTTCAATCCAAGAGCTTGTGAACTCATGTTTCCAATGTATACACGAACTCTTTCGTCCATATTAGCTCCAATATGGAACCACATGGAAGCTTGTGCAGGATCTGTTGCTTCAGGCGCTTTAAATACACCAGTAAGCATTTTCATACCATTAAACTGAGCTTGATTAGCAATACGATCTAATTCATCAATCATTTGTGAAACTTCTACTTGGATGTAGCCACGATCTTCATCTGTGTAAATACCATTAGAAGATTGAACAGCAAGTTCACGAACTCTTTGAAGAATCTGTGTTGTTTCAGAAAGATATCCTTCAGTTGTTTGAATGAAAGAAATACCGTCTTGTGCGTTCATATTAGCGCGGTTTAAACCACGAATTTGAGTACGCATTTTTTCTGATACAGCTAGTCCAGAAGCATCGTCTGCTGATCTGTTAATTCTCAATCCTGAAGAAAGTTTCTCCATTGTTTTTTGGTTAGCAAGCCCTTGTACGGCAAGCTGACGATTTCCGAAAATCGCAGATATATTATTATTTATGATCATAACATCCTCCATGATGTATTGTATTTTGTGCTTCCTTGCACTTAATTATATTTTCGGATAAGATTATAAAAAAATTAGTATTTTTCTAATTTTTTTTATAAGATTCCCCCTCTCCTTCTATTTTATCCTTAACTATATTTGTATATTGATCTTGGTTTTACCTGAGGTTTTAAGGAATCTTCTATCATTTTAGCAAGCCCAAATCCCCCACCTTTAGAAGCTTCTTTTGAATATTCTGTATAGAGCATATCCCCAAATATTTCTTTTCCTGGAGAATCTTGCCCAGATAAACTTTCTTTACTGAGGGTTTTGTTCATTTCTTTAAACATCATCTCTATAAACAAAGATTCAAACTCTTGAGCCACCTCTTTGATTTTTTTATCATCTAAAGCTTTATTTTTTAATTGTGCAAACTCATGATTTTGACTGCGATTCATCGCTAAAGTAGCTTGCTGATTAGCTATTTGCATATTAGTCTCCTCTTTCTTATTTTCCCTGTGAAGACTGAAAATAATCTTCTCCCATAATTATCGGATTTTTCAGAAAATCCATGATATTTAGGTGCCATAATAGTTGGAAATAATTATCTAAGGAAAGATTCTATACAAAAAAAATAAATTAGGTTATAATATATTATGATATATAAAATAATGATTTCTTGTGCTTTGCTTTTTTTTACGAGATGTTCTGTTATAGATGAAGAAGCTTTTGTGCGTAGTATCCAAGGGAAATATTCTCTGACAGAAACAGGTGTACAATATATTAAAAGAGAATTTTCAATTTTACCTGTGACAGATATTTCTACAGGCACTGAATTGACCGCTCGTGGAGATGGAAGAATAGAAATTGATTTAGGGGCAACTCCTCCCGCTTCACAGGATATAGCGGAGTTTGTTGAATTGAAATCAGAAAATAAAGCGATTTTTCGTTTAACAGGTGGTAAATTTACTTCTATGAGGGTAGAAGGCGTTTTATTAATTGCTAGGACGAATAAAGGGGTTTCTACCCGAGAAGATGTGTTATTTGAAAATTTAGTCCCTATTGCTGTTAAAACAGGGGACTAAAGCTCTTGAAATCTTAAAAGCTCTAAAGAGTGAGGCATTTTATTTTTTGCTCTTTTTACAGCGTGGGCATAAAAAAAGGCAAGTTCTCGTCGCCTAGAAAGGGAGATGTTTTTGCCTTGTAAAAAATACCCATCGTGTCTGAGGGCATCATTGAGGAATTTTTTAGTTTTTTCTTGTAGTTTTTCCTGTTCAGGGATATCAAGCCAGCTTTCTCCAGCTAAAAATTTTCCCAAGAAAAAAAGAATATATTTTTCGTCTAAACTTTCGTTGAATAATTGGAATGTCTGTAGAAGATGGTCGTAGTAGGGGAAAAGATCTCCCTCTAAAATTAAAAGATCTAAGATTTCTAAGGTGAAAAAGGTGAAGCCCATAGGACGCAAATCTTCTCTGATATTGTCTATAGATAGTATTGTTTTACTATCTGATAATTGGTAGGAGTCTGGTTTTTTAGGGCTACTCGTAATCAAGCCTTCTAAAAAAGTCCCTGATAAGGTGTGAGCTCTTCTCTTCCCTGTTTCTAGGGCAGCTCCATAAGCGACAAGACGTATTTTCCCTAGTTCTGAATCAAGGAAATTGAGAATAAGATGCCCTTCTCCAAAACCTTTTTTAGAAAGGATGAGACCCTCGCAATGTCGTTCCATGATGGAAATTCCTACAATTCTTCGTCTATATTGTTTTCATCTCCATGAAGTAACTCTTCTAAGGGAGCACCAGGATGAATTTTTTCAATAAGAAGCATTTTTGATTTTTGGTTGGCTTGACCTGGATCCATAATTCCAAAAGAACCACTTCCTAAATAAGCTAAATAGCGATTGTTTGTTAGTTTTTCTTTTACAGAAGTTAAAACTTTTTTATAAACACAATCAAAATGAGCCAATCTATCATGATCATAATCATGAAGTGCATACATGATTTCTCTAATGGGTTTATCACAAATAGGGCAAGTTTGAGAAAGGTCTATTCTCACTTTAGACCCTTCTATAATAAATTCGCCTTCTTCAGACTCTATTTTTTCTTCTTCTTCTGTATTGGTTTTTAGTGCTTGATTTTTTAGCGCTCTACTTTTAGCGACTAAAGATTCCATCAACAATTCCTCAGGGTCCACTTCTTCTAAAATATTCATGAGATCACTTTTTGTTTCTGGTAATACGATAGCTCGTTTAGTGACCTCTATATCCCACTTAGGGACGCTAGAATCTTTTTTATAATGTTTGTTTTTATTGTTATTATTATGTCTGTGCTGTTGTGGGGATGGATTGTTTTTAGTATTGTTATTATTGTTATGCTGTTTTTGTTGCGCTGTTTTTTCCACGTAGAACCTCAATATTATTATATTTATTATTATACTATATATAATATGGTTTTGTAAACAGAAAAGCTAATATTTTTGTGAATTTACTAAAAATATCTTTTTATAGAGTTTTATAATATATTGACTTTTTGGGATTATAACGATATAATTTATAGGTATTTCTTTTTAGGAGAATGTAAATGTATAAAGGAATAGCACTGATTTCTCAGGATAGGTGTAAAGAAAAAGCTATTAAAAATGTTGACTTATTAGAAGAATATTATATTCCTATAGTTCTCCCCCTTAGCGTTCCTTTGGGAGAGAAAATTTTTGAGGGAGATGTCTTGTGTAACAAAGACCCCCTTATCCATTGCCCTGTAACAGGGATTGCTCAAGAAATCCAGAATCATTATGGACAAGACTATTTAGTCTTAAAAACAGATATGTTAGCACCCAGAAAAGAATATATTTTAAATGACCCCTTCCACCTAAGCCCCGAAGAAATAATAGAAAAAATTCGTTTAGCTGGTATAGTAGGCTTGGGGGGAGAAGGTTTGCCTGCTTATTTAAAACTTCAAGAAGCCAAGGGAAATATAGATACAATAATTATCAACGCCCTAGAATCAGAGCCTTTTTTATCTGCGGGACATCGTCTCCTATTAGAAAAATCTAAAGAAATCCTCCAGATGGCACAAATTTTAAAATCTATACTAGGGGCTGGAAAAGTTGTTATTACTTTCACAAAAAACAAAGCCTTACGCACATCAGTAGAACAGTATATCTATGGAAAATCAATAGAGATATTAGAACAAGCTGATTTTTATCCTAATGGTTATGAAAAATTTGTTGTCCAGAGTGTTACCCAAAAAGAATTGAAAAAAAATGACTCTACTCTTGAGGTAGCTTGTTTAGTTCATAATGTTTCTACGATATTTGCTATGTATGAGGCTGTATTTTATGATAAACCTCTTACAGAAAAGGTGATCACAGTGGATGGAGCCTATTGTTTGGAATATGGAAATTTTTTTATAAAGATGGGAACACCCTTGACTGTTTTTTTACGTCCCTTTTCCGAAGAGAGCACCTATGTGATGTTTCAAGGAGGTCCCATGAGAGGGAAATCCTTAAAGCACGAAAAAAGTATAACAAAAACGATGAATGGCATAATGATTTTTGAAGAGCAATTTGATATTAAAGAACAAGAATGCATTAATTGTGCGGCTTGTGTAGATTTTTGCCCTGTTAGATTGGAGCCTTATAAATTAATTGATTTTGTTCGTCATGAAGAATATGATAAAGCGAAAGACCATTACATAGAAGAATGTATTCTTTGTAATATCTGCAGTTGCGTATGCCCATCTTTCATCCCCATAGGAGATATTATTCTTCAAAATATTAACAAGGAGGGCGATAGTGAAGCCGTTTGATAAAGCTTTTTCTTTGTCTCCCTTTTTACACACGCCTCTTTATTCACACCGTATTTTTTCTTTGTATTTTAATGCCCTATGTTTTCTTTGCCTTGTGTCTTTTATCCTCTTTGGCTATACCATATTATCTACTTTGCTTGTTGCTTATGGCACAGCTTTTTGCATTGTATGGCTGTTTAAATTTTTTGAAAATCGGCTATTCTTTAATAGTATTTTATGGCACAATGCTGTACTTACCTATGTTTTGTTGCTCCCTCCCGCAGTGGATTGGTATCTTGTGATTCTAGGGGTTGTGGTAATGTTAGGATTGGGGCAGGGGATTCTTTCTACCAATAAGAGAGCCATTATTAATCCTATTTTACTAGGGGTTATTGTCACGCTATCTTTCAGCTGGTATAATATACAAAGTAACACTTTAATCGTCCCTATACTTTACCCTATGGTATTAGAAGCTAACACTCTTTTAGGGAACGATACTTGGTGGCAGGCTTTATTAGATTCATATCATATTATTGCAGGGAACGAAGAATGGTCTTATCTTTACACTTCCTACATGGAAAGCTATGAATATGTTATGAAATTGTATCAAGATCAGTCTCTCATTCAAGAATGGACTTTCCAAAATACCCTTTTTAATTTTTATAATTCATGGCTGGGGACGAATTCCCTTATTTCTCTTTTTTTAGTATACGCTTTTTTATCTTTTAAAAAAGTAATAAATTTTACCTATCCCCTAACCTATATAGCTGTTTATATAATAAGTAACATCATTTTTGATAGCGTATTTGCCAATGAAACTTTGGACTTTACGGGTATTATCCTATACCTTACAGGTGGGTCTTTATGGTTTTGTGCTATTTTCTTAGTTACTGATAATTTTTCTGCTCCTGTGAATAAAAGAGGGCATTTGAGTTTTGTCATAAGTGCAGCCCTCATTACAGCTCTTCTTAACATTTATCACTATACAGCTATCAATCACATGATAGGACTAATTATCGCTAACGTAGGAGCATCATTTTTAGAACTCATCAACAAGCCTCTTGTTTTTGGGCAAGAAAAAATCACTCTTCTCAATAAAATAAAACAAAGTTTCAAAATTGAACCGTTTCATAAGCTACATACGAGAAGAATATTGCTAGGTGTGACTATTCTTATAACAGTATACGCTATGGTTCATTATATTGAAGATGATACATTTATAAAAAGAGAAGAGAGATATTATTATGAATTAATAAAAGATGTTCTTCCTCAATACCTTATAGAAGCCACAGAAAATCCTATTGTATATCAAGCAACAGGCGAAGAAGGGGATGAAGTGCTTCTCGTCTATAGTGAACTACACCGTTATAGGATTAAGATATCTCTTATTGGAATAATAAAGGATAATATATTAGAAGAAATAGTTCTTATCAGTGTATCTGGGGAATATCCTAATAGCGTTAGAAAAGAGTGGGTACAAGAATTTGTAGGCTATAATATTGATGATTTGCCCGATTCTCTTGAAGAGTATTTATCTCAAAATACTACAAGATTTCACTCTTCTTTATTAGTAGCCTTAAGATCCAATATAGAAGCTGTGCTTAACATAAAAAAAATAGCACAAGATTATAAGGAGTAATCATGGAAAAACAATTTAACCATGGTCCTCTTATCCGTTTTTTATTATATCCTCTTATTTTCACGATGGATTATGCTTATAAAGGAGTAATAGCTGGGATAGGGGTGCTACTAATTTTTCCTTTCTTATCTATGGTAATTGATAGTCTCAAAAAAAAATTACCTATGACAGATGCTTTTTACATAGCTTCTTTCTTTGGAGTACTTTCTGGAACCCTCTATATGTTCACTGTAGGAATGGTAGATTGGTATTTATATAAAGAGTTAGCCCTCATATTTCCTGCTTCTATGACAGCTTCTGCTATGCTTATAGGGTGGTTAGAAGATCATGAAGAACAAGAGTACGCTCCTTTTATTGAGGCTTTTATCATTGCTTGTTTAGTGGTGTTGTTTTCTTGTATGAGAGATCTCTTAACTCATGGAATGTTAGATTTTCGTTTGGGAGAATTTGGGGTTATTTATACCTTTGGTACGGAAACCCCATTTAAAGAATATGAAAAAGCAATAGACTTCCCTTATTCTATTTGGTTATCTTCCATACAGCTAAAATCCTTAAGTTTCTTTTTAGTGGCAGGGGTGATCGCTTTAATGGGTATTAAACACAAAAAAGGAGATGACTAATGCATTTATGGGAAATTTTCTTTTCTGCCCTTTTCTTTGAAAATTTACTCACATGGCATGCTATAGGATTGGGGGGGATAGTGTTATTTACGTACACTTTATCTGAATCTCTATGGGTGTCCCTCCGTATGCTCTTTTTTGTTCTCATTCAGACTTTGGTCCTGATTTTAATACGACCATTTTTTGATTTCCCAGGAAAGGAAATGCTTTTATTACTCGCTTTAATAGGAACAGAAATTATCTTCAGTGTTTTTATTGATATGCTGCTTCCTGCCTCTCATTTAGGAGATAGTGTATCGGGATTTATTCGTAGAGGGGATGCTATTCTTCCTATGGTTTTTGCTACTATTATAGCAAAACATTATAACCCTATAGAGAGCATTGTTTTTTCCCTAGGCTTAGTGGGGGGGTTTATTATCATTCTCTTGCTTATTACTTCTATTAGTATTAAATTTCATTTTGATAGATTGCATCATAGGCATACCTATGTTCTGAAATTGATGATATTAGGTGTTATGTCTTTAGCTTGCTATTAAATTAAAAAAATATAAAATATAAATATTATCTAAGGAGGCAATAATCATGGATACTGATATTCGTCGTATTACAGAATTAGCCACTGAAAAAAAAGAAATACTAAATCGTATTGAAGTAGAATACGAGAAAGTAATCGTAGGTCAAAAATCTGTCTATAAATATTTAATGACGGGGCTCTTAACGGGAGGACATATTCTCGTAGAAGGGTTACCTGGGTTGGCTAAAACTTTAGCTATTAGTACTTTGTCTAAGATTTTAGATTTAGACTTTAATCGCATTCAATTTACCCCAGATATGCTCCCTGCCGATATTAGAGGTACTCTTATTTACAATCAAGGCTCTGGTCAATTTGATGTGAAAAAAGGACCTGTATTTACTAATTTTGTCCTTGCTGATGAGATTAACAGAGCACCAGCTAAAGTACAAGCTGCTTTATTAGAAGCAATGCAAGAAAAAACAATCACTATTGGGGATACCACTTATCCTCTTCCTAATCCTTTCTTCGTAATGGCTACCCAAAATCCTATAGACCAAGATGGGACTTACCCTCTTCCTGAAGCTCAAATGGATAGATTTTTGTTAAAAGTGGTAGCAGAATATCCTACTCGTGCTGAAGAAAAAAGAATTATCTCCCGTATGGGAGGAGCTATTATTCCTGAGGCTAAAACAATAGTTTCTAAGGATAGTGTTTTAGAATTACAAAATTTTGTAAAACAAATCTATGCTGATGAAAAAATAATGGAATATATTGTGGATCTTGTATACGCTACAAGAGACCCTGAAGCTGTATCTATTAAAAAAGAATATATTAGAGCGGGAGCATCACCTAGAGCGTCTTTAGCTTTCCTCAAAGCTGCTAAAGCCGAGGCTTTCTTTGATGGAAGAGCTTACGTTATCCCTGAAGATGTCAAGGCTATTGCCCATGAAGTGTTGAGACATAGACTCTTGATTTCTTTTGAAGCAGAAGCTGAAGGGATGACTTCCGACACTTTAGTGGATCAAATTTTACAAAGAGTAGAAATTCCTTAAAATATCTTCTTGATATTGTGTTTAAACGGAGATCAATTCAAAAAAGTGTGTTTTAACACAAAAAATAAAAAAAGCCCTCTTAACTTATAGAGGGCTTTTTATTTTTTAAAGATAATAATAAATATGTTTTTAGTCCCTAGATTTATAGGCACTAGGATAGATAGAAGTATAATCTCCTCTATAAATAAAAACACCATTTTGAGCAAGTCTTGCCATAGGACATGCTATAGGGATGGCGATATCACTATCTCCAGGTTCTATAGAAAAAATATCTAAGCCCATATCAAATAAGACTGCTTTATCTTGAGATACTTCTATATAAGTAAAGGGGCTACGAGAGCCATAAGTACCTATATAACTTCCGAAAGGGGTTTTATCCATATCGGATACAATTTGAGCATAGGTATATTCGCCATCTTGTCCTCTATGTCTGTAGTCCCATTGGGTGGATACGGTCTTATTTTCTTCGTCTACTTTAAAGACTAAAAGGCGTGATCCTTCTGCTGGGTATTCTCCATCATTTCCAGAATTGTCAAAAACCATGAGTTCCCCATCTCCTAGGTATGTGATAGCATGAGGGTGGTCAGGACCTTCTGCTCCTTTTAGAATATAAGGGGCTAAAGCTGGTATCTGATAGACGTACTCGGCTGATTCGGGAAAATTATAGAACAGTTTATTCGCCGCAGGAAGGGTATAGTCACTTCTAATGTAGATCCATTTTAATTCTTGTTTGTTATAATCAAAGGCAAAAATACCATGTTGACGGAAAGATAAGTAGAGGGTATCACTTTCTTCATCAAAGCTCAAAGCATTAATGTGAGCCCAATCAATAGCATTTTGTTCAGGGGGCATACCTGGATAACGATGGGGAGATATGTATTCATCAAAAGGATTGTCGGAAGAGTCATAGATAAAATTTTCTAATCCTGTATAGTCATCTTTATTCCCATTTATCGTTTTTCTTATCCATTCCCCAATAGCGATTTCTTGTACAATAGCACCTTTAGGATTTAATTCTAGGATGGTGTCTTCTACCCCGTACTGGCTTTTATCCAATACAATAATATTTCCATTATCTCTATAAAACATATCATGATGGAATCTTTTATCTGCTTCAGGTACCGTATAGCTATGCGTCTTAGGGCCTTTTATAGTGCGAATAGTCTTGCCCACCATATCAAAAGTAACAATTTCGGGTTTACTACTATTGAGTACAGAAAACACCACATTTTCATTTTGAACGTCAAATTTCATAGCATGATATTCTGCATCTGCTTTCATATACCAACGAACTTTACCAAAATCGTCCGTAGCAAAAAAATCTGTTAATTTACCAACAGTATTGAAAAAATTAAGGAAATTCTTTCTTTCGGGGCTTATAGGTCTATTATTAACACGTACATTGATACCTTTGAAAATATCAGGAAGGGTATTAGTAATAACTATTTTAATATTTTTAGTATCTGTAGGAGTTGATAATATAACCGCATTAGTGTGGTCAAAATACAAGCCTACAATAGGAAAAGTAGTATTAGTAGAATCTTTCCAAGTATAAGAAATATCAGAATCATCTTGTCCTAAAACGGTGATGGTCAGCTCTTTTAGGGGCTTTTTTAGTCTTAATACGGCAGAGAGAGGAGCATTTTTATAAGGGTCCACTTCTAAATAAGAGGGGGTATCGTCGAGGGTGAAATCATTGAGCTTATCGTCAAACTCTACGGTGTTAGCTCCACAAGAAACAAAAAATAAAGCACTCATGCTAAGTAATACAATACGCATATAAAACTCCTTTTATCGTATTAAGTTATACCATAAAATAAGTATAAATACAATAAAAAAAGCCTTATATTATAAAAATATAAGGCTTTTTTGTGATTGAAAATTTAATCTTCGTCTTCTTCCATAAGATCTTGGAAGAGATCTTCAATATCACTGAGAGATTCTACTCCGAGGATATTGATTTTTTGTAGAAGTTTTTTAGCTTCGTAAGCTTCATTGGAATGGTCTTCTAACATATGGTGTACAAATGGTAAAAGGCTTTGTTTTCCTTCTTTTTCTACCTCAGCTCTAATAGCTGTTACTCTTCCTGTAGCACCTACTTCTAAATCTTGAAAAGTTTTTACGATTTCACTAATAGAAGCATTACCCTCTAGCTCGTCGTGTTTATCAAGTGCTATAGCATATTTAAAGGCATGTCCACAATCTTCTTGTGCTTGTCCTATAAAATAAGCTGCTGCGGTGGTGTAACCTGCTTTTTGTGCTTTAATTGCTAATTCAATAAAACACTTTACCGCTTCCATTTCCTTTAAGACTTCGTCTTTTATCAATTTTAATGCCATTGTATTCTCCTTTTATTTGACTTCTTTTATACTTTATTATAAATGATTTCTTCCTTTGATTCAAGGTAAATAAAAAAGTATTACTTTTGAATTCTTGATACTTAGGGTTTTTCTTATTAGAATAAAGATAATAAAATAAATAAAAATTTTCAAATAACACTTGATAATATTCAAGAAAGTACTATAATATAGTAACATGTTTAAATATTATATAGATAAGAGGACAATATGCCTATCAAAAAATTATGGGAAACAATAAAAAAAGATCCCTTTTCTGTATTGGGAATGCATCAAGAGAATAAAAAATATTGTATACGTGTTCTTCATAATGGAGCTAACCAGATAGAGATTATTAATTTAAAGAGCGGTAAAGCACTGCCCCTCGCTAAAGATGAGAATGGATTTTTTTATAGAGAGCTTGACGAAAAATTTGATTATGAATTGCGTTATAAAAATGACCATGATGAATGGGTAAGAAAAGATTCCTATGCTTTTTCTCCTGTAATTAGCGATTTTGACCTGCATCTTTTCTCTGAAGGGACTCATAGACGTATATGGGAGATTTTAGGCTCTCACGAAATAGAACATGAAGGTGTTAGAGGGCTTTTATTTGCTGTGTGGGCTCCAAATGCTCGAAGCGTAAGATTGGTAGGTTCTTTTAATGGATGGGACGACAATAGGCATTATATGCGCCCTCGAGGACTCACAGGAGTTTGGGAAATATTTGTTCCAGGATCTTTCAATGGTGCTACTTATAAATACGCTATAGAAAATAGCCAAGGTGTTATTGTTGAAAAAAGTGACCCTTACACTATTTATGCAGAGCTTAGACCTAAAACAGCATCAATTGCTTATAATCCAGATGGCTATGAATGGGAAGACAAAGAATGGTTAGACAATAGAACTTTACATATAGACGAACCCCTTAGTATTTATGAATGTCATTTAAGCTCTTGGATTAGAGATGAAAATAATGAAACGATGTCTTATGTGGATATAGCAGAACCTTTGGCTAATTATGTTTTAGAAGAAGGTTTTACTCATATAGAATTAATGCCTGTTACGGAATTTCCCTTTGATGGTTCTTGGGGTTATCAAGTTACAGGGTATTTTGCTCCTACTTCTCGTTATGGAACACCTCATGATTTTATGTATTTTGTAGATTATATGCATAAAAGAGGAGTGGGTGTTATTATTGACTGGGTTCCTGCTCACTTTCCTTATGATGAACATGGTCTAGCTAAATTTGACGGGACGGCACTCTATGAGCATGCTGATCCTCGCTTAGGATGGCATCATGATTGGAAGACACATATTTTTAATTTTGGTAGAAAAGAAGTAAGGCAGTTTCTCGTAGGAAGTGCTTTGTATTGGTTAGATATGTTTCATATAGATGGACTTAGAGTAGATGCGGTGGCGTCTATGTTGTACTTAGATTATTCCAGAAAGGAAGGGGAGTGGATTCCTAATAAATATGGTGGTAGAGAAAATCTTGAAGCTATAGAATTCCTCCAATCCCTACAAGCAGAAATACAACGTTATCACCCTACGGTAATGACTATTGCTGAAGAATCCACCTCTTATGCTGGGGTTACGACTCCTACAGAACAGGGAGGATTGGGTTTTACCTATAAATGGAATATGGGCTGGATGAATGATACTTTATCTTATTTTGGAGTCAATCCTCTCTTCAGATCTTGGCATCATCCAGAAATAACTTTTTCCCTCGTATATGCTTTTAGTGAGCGTTTTATTCTACCTTTTTCTCATGATGAAGTTGTTCACGGTAAAGGTACGTTATTAGATAGAATGCCAGGTGGAGAATGGGAAAAATTTGCCAACTTAAGGCTTATGTATGCTTATATGTGGGCACATCCTGGTAAAAAATTACTCTTTGCGGGGCAGGAGTGGGGACCTTGGTTGGAGTGGAAAGAAGATAGCTCTTTAGATTGGCATTTGAATAACTATATACTCCATGCTGGGGTACGTTATTTGGTAAGAGATCTTAATAATCTTTACAAAAACGAATCAGCTCTTCATCAATTAGACAGTGACCCTAGTACATTTATGTGGATAGATTGTGATAATAGCGAGTCTGGACTGCTTATGTGGGTAAGAAAAGATAGAGACGATAATAGAGTCGTTGTCATATTAAACCTTAATACTGTTGTAAAAGAAAATTATAGAATAGGCGTTCCTGTTGGAGGGGCTTATCAAGAGATTTTTAATAGTGATAGTGCCCATTATGGGGGAGCTAATGTTCTAAATAATCATTATGTACATTCTGAAGATATCCCTTGGCAAGAAATGGGACACTCTATGTCTATTAACGTAGGACCTTTAGCTGCAGTGATTTTCAAAGTACACCCCTATTAAAGGTGATAAAATCATAGCTAATTATATAAGATAGAATAAAATAAAAAACCTCTCATTTGAGAGGTTTTTTATTTTAAAGAAAAGATTGTAATAAAGGGAAAATAGGGTGAACGAACGTGTCAGGAGCAGGGTTGTAGTCTACTTGTTTAAGCTTTTCTAAACAGACACGACCTTGTTTGATTTTAAGGGAAAAATTGCTTTTTTCTAAAAGATTGATGGTTTCTTTTTGGTAGAAATGCTCGTCTAAGAGGGAATGGATCATGCGTCCATAAGCCTCCACGTATTTTTTAGCTTCTTCGTTTTTGAAGATAGAATCAATATTACTGTAGACACTTTCTATTGTTTGAAAAATATTTTCATAAAACCCAAACATCTCTTCTGGTACGGCAGCTAAAGCTTTCTCTGTATCGTAATTAGCTGTTATAATGTAATTTAGGGCATTGTAAAGAAGGATGGATTGGGATAGAAGAGCCTCTTCTTTTTGTTCAAGAGATCTGTCTTCTTGTTCGTCATAGCCATCTGACCAAGTGACTAAAAGAATCCCAAAACTGATAAAATAATTTTTTTCCATATAATATTCCTTTTTTATTATTATAAATATTATATCATAAAAAGGTGAAAAAGTGTCACTATTATGACAATAAAATTCAATAAAATGAGCTAAAGTGTCAATTTGAAAGGGAAAATAGGTCTTTAAAAATGACCTATAATACTTATTTTAGAAAAATAGTCGAAAAATAGGGGGATTTTAGGGGATTTTTTTGTATTTTCACAGAAAAAGTGTTAGAAAATTTTTAGAAATAAATATCGAAAGTGAAAATAGGGAATTTTTTAAATTTACCAAATCATATGAAGATTTTTTTATCGATGGAAATAAAAAAGAGAATGGAAGTTTAATACTATTTTATGGGAAAATATTAAAATTTTTTTAGGTGAGGGATTCGTGAAATAGGATAAAAAAGACAAGAGATTTTAGGGGGTAAAAATAGGTGAGCAATCCAAACTTCGCATGACAGTACTTGTATAAAATAGTTTATTATGATAAAATTAAACATAAAATTTATTTAAGATGTAAGGAGAATGGATTATGGAAAGTATTTTTCGTAGAAGAAGTGTTAGAAAATTTTTAGAGTTAAAAGTTGAGGATGAAAAAATAGAAAAAATTCTAAGGGCTGGTATGGCAGGTCCATCAACGACTAACCAACAACCATGGGAGTTTTATGTTACAGCTAATAAAGATATTTTGGAAAAATTATCAAAATGTAGCGCATATGCATCCTGTATAAAAAACGCTCCTATGGCTTTTATACCTTGCTATAGAGAGGATGTGAAATATAGCGACTTTGCACAAATTGACTTGGCTATAGCGACTCAAAATATGCTATTATCTATTGATCAGCTAGGTCTAGGTGGTGTTTTTTTAGGGGTGGCTCCTGAAATCGAAGTTATGGATAGAGTAGCTGAAGTTTTAAATCTTCCAAGTAATGTGAAGGCATTTTGTATGGTTCCTTGTGGGTATGCAGAAAAACCTAGTGTACCTATTGATAGATATAATGTAACGAAAGTTCATTTTATAGATTAGAATTAAAAAGCAAGTTGATAGTTATTTTAGGATTGGGGAAATACTTGAGATTTTTAGGTAAGGGATTGGGGAAATAGGATAAAAATATTAATATACAATTTGGAGAAGAACACCATCTTTGAAGTAGTCGCTTAATTTATATTTGAGTAAAGGCTCTATAGTGTTAAATCCTGCAGAAATACCAAGATAATAAGGAGTGATGAGCCTAATAGAATAGTAGAGGATCCTCTCTTGAGTAGTTATGAGGATAATAGCAGAATTGGGCTCTACACCAGCTTGAATATATTTCATAGGAAAATAGAGGGTAGGGAGGGTAACAGCTTGCCCTTGAGCTACTTTAGCTCTAGCTTGTTTCCCATTATGAAAAAAAACATAATAATCGGATTTCTCTTTGATATTCACCGTCATCCAAACAGTCCCTTCCAGCTGATACATAAAATCTACGTTGTTTAATTCTATATTAGGAATTCTGGTGGAAATGGTAGATGGAGGAGCACCCTGTGAATGGGTGAATAAAGGGATCAACACTAAAAGAAGAAAAATACGTATTTTCATTAAGAACCTCTTATGATACAATTAACTTTTTATCGGTTATTATATCCCTTTTCTTAGGCTAAAAGCTATTATTTTGACAATATTATGAAATAACTCTATAATGTGATGTCTATGTAAAAGACACTTTATTATATAAAATAATAATTTTATTCTATTAGGAGCCCCTTTTGAAAAAGTTACTAGTTATTCTTGTCCTTTTTATGAATGTGATTTTAGCGATGCCTGTTTATTCTCAAAATATTGTAAACTTAAGTTTATCTACTCAAGAGATGAAAAATGGGATAACGCTTTTTAACGAAAGAAAATATGCAGCTGCTATCCAATCTTTTGAATTATCATTGTCTTATGAGCCTTTCAATCATGCGGCTAAGTATAGATTGGGTTTGTCCTACCTATACGCTGGATACGCTCAAAATGCGATAAGAATATGGGAAGAACTGGTGACAATGGGCGTCGCCGATCATCAGGTCAAAGAACAGCTAAACTCTCTTTATTTCCGTCTATCTCTAGATAAAGGCTATAAATATGATGATCCTTATATCTTTAGAGAATATTATGATGGATTTGTACAAGGGGGGCATGATGTTTTTAGAACGTCCTTCATAGTGTATGATGAAATAAATGATAAAAAATACATATCCTCTGTGGGTAAAAAACTTGTAGTTGAAATGGATGGGGCTAATAGTATTGTTCAAAAATACGGCCCTAGACTTTTTTTCCCTGGTCACTTAGAAATGCCTATGGGCTTAGCTTTATCTGGTGATAAACTTTATGTAGCTGATTATAAAAAAAATGAAATTATTGTTTTTAATAGAGATATAAGAGCTAATGTGGACTTTCGATTCGGAACAGTAGGGACTTTGTCCAATCAAATATCAGGCCCTATGGGTTTATTTATCAGTGAAGATGAATATCTCTATGTCGTTGATAATGGAAATAATCGTATTCAAAAATTTCATCTTGATGGCACTCATGTCTATTCCTTTGGTCAGGCTCACCTTTTTAGACCCACAGATATTATACAACACGAAGGGCTGATTTATGTGACAGATATTGATTCTAATAAAAAAGGACGTATTGCTCAATTTGATGGGGATGGGAATTTTATAGACTATATAGGGGAAGAATTTCTTCAAGAGCCTAGAGGATTGTATGCAGATGGTAATGAGATTTATATTTCTGATAGTACAGGTGTTCTTTATGCTTATGATGTAGTTGGAAAAAATTCAAGGTCTTTTGACAATGGTATACCTAGATTGGTGGCACCTTTTGATCTTATAAAAGATAAAGATGGGATTTTATGGAGAACAGACTTTAATAGTGAAAAAGTAGCTATATATAATCCTTTACAAGGTATTTATGGAAATGCTAATTTAGAAGTATCTCAAGTCTTAACAGATAAATATCCTTATATCTATGCTTTAGTAAGAGCTAGACATACAGACGGCTCCCCCTTGACAGATCTTAAAAAAGAAGAGCTTAGCGTTACGGAGTTCGATCTTCCTGTACAAGATCTTTTTACAGGGGCAATAGAGGATCATAGACAGAAAATGCTCATAACTTTTATTATTGATAAAAGTCTAGCAATGGATGAATATATGCCTCAATTAGAATATTACTATGAAAACTTTGTCAGTAATATGAATGGAGATGACAATATAGAAGTTATTTTAGTAGATAATAAAACAATAAAATCAGGGGTAACTCCTGCTAATATAGCTAGATCTTGGAGCTTTATTACCAATCATCAGGCTCAAAGTGCTTCTGTAGATACATGGGATGTTCCTATTTACGATGGAATTACAGGGCTATTGAACAATCTGAGAAATAGAGCCGTTGTAGTCTTTACTTCTGGGAAAGGGCTTTCAGAATCCTTTACCACTTATAGTTCTGAGATTATTAAAACCTACGCAGATCAAAATAGCATCCCTATTTATGTTGTTAATTTTAGTGATGAAAATCATGATTTTTGGGAAAAAATATCTAATGGATCTTATGGGAAGTATCTAAACGCTACAAGAAATGCTGAAGATATTATACAACTTCACAGTACGATCAAAAACTCCACCCCTTTAGAGTATTTAGTAGAATACAATGGCTATAATTATAGTGATGTTCCTGGATTGTGGGTAGATATGGTGGTAAGCTTAGAACGTTTTGGTATATCGGGAGTAACGACAGGTGGCTACTATGTCCCTACACCTACGAAGGGAGGGATTAATCTTACCGAATCTTTCTTCCCTCCCCTAGAAGAGGAATAATGAGAGAGATTTTAGGGCTTTATGGTATGGTAGGAACGGGCAAAAGTACGCTTTCTAAATACCTTGAGTCCAAAAACTTTTTTTATATCAATCAAGACCTCTTAGGTCATGAGGTCTTAGAAGAAAATAATAAAGGCTTAATAGCATTATTTGGGAAAGATATTGCCCCCTCGGGAAAAGTGGATAGGCAATTACTAAGTCAATTAGTATTTGAAGATTCTTCTCAACTAAAAAAACTCACTACTTTTTCCCATCCCCTCATCATACAAAAAACCAATACACTCATAAAAAATCATGAAGAACAAAATATCATTATAGAAGGCGCTTTTTTTTATAAGGTAAGAGATCTTATTTCTTATACTAAAATGCTTTATATAGAAGTGAATCCTTCAGTCCTTATCCCTCGTCTTATCCAAAGAGGACACTCTCTTGAGTGGATAGAAAGAGTATTAGAATCTCAAAAAGAAATTGCTAATCACAAGGGTCTCGCCGATTATATTTTTGATAATAGCGAAGATACTGATCATCTCTACACTCAAATACAAAACACTCTTTTTCTCTCTCAATAAGCTAGCCCAGTTTTTCAAGTTTACCCAAGCTAAATGTCGATACACTTGAGAAGTGAGGGATTTGTGTTAAAAAAAATTCTATTTATTTTTCTTTCTCTATTTTTATTAAATTCTTTGTCTTATGCGAAAGATCCATCTACAAGGGTCTTATTAGGAACGTCTAAAAGCTATTCTATAAGCCCTAGTAAAGGACAATACAGCATCGAGATAGGGGAACAAAAAATGAGGGGGCAAAAACCCTTTAAAGTACAGTTTCATAAACAAGGGCTACTCATTAATGATAAACTTTATAAAACTTCTTATCTAAAACTAGAAGGGGTAAAAGCTTTTAAAGCTAATGGGATTGCTTATAGAGGTGATTTGGTTATTCATAGAGAAAAATACACTTTATCTATGGTTAATTATGTGGGCTTAGAGGAATATCTTTTGAGTGTTGTACCTGCTGAAGTTTACAAATCATGGGATAAGGAAGCCTTGAAAGCTCAAGCAGTAGCGGCAAGAACCTACGCTCTTTACGAAATGAAGAGAAATCGAAAAAATAAATCGAGAAAATTTGATCTTTATAATGATACTAGGTCTCAGGTGTATAGAGGGATTTCTTCAGAGCATCCTAAAACGACACAGGCTGTGCTTTCTACAAAGGGTCAAGTCCTTACCTATAATGGGGCTCTTGTAAAGTCTTATTTTTCTTCTTCTATAGGGGGGGTAAGCGCTGCTGGGCTCGAAATAGGGGATAATAAACCTTATCTTAGACCTATAAAAAGCTACCATTCTTCTCAAAATCCCAATAAGCAGTGGACGATGAAGATTCCTTTAACTAAATTACAACAACAATATAAAACGAGTAAAATCACTCAGGTAGGGGTTAAATCTCGCACTCTCTCGGGGCGCATAGAATATATACAGATTAAAGATAATAAAGGTAAAGTGAAAACGGTTAGAGGGGATCATTTTCGCAGTAAACTAGGCTCTTCAAAAATGAAAAGTACTTTGGCTCAGGTAAAAGTCTCTAATTCGGGGCATCTTGTCATTCAAGGCTCGGGTTTTGGGCATGGGGTAGGCATGGGGCAATGGGAAGCTCAAGAGCTAGCGAGAAGAGGAGCTAAGTACCCTCAAATTTTAAGGCATTTTTATTATGGAACAAAACTAAAAAAAATATACTAAAAAGAGGGGGGCTAGGTGTCCTCTGATTATTACTAGGGAAATGAATTGAAAAAATATAAATAAAAAAGGGGCTTTAGTGCCCACAAAAAAAACTAAGTACCCACTAATCTAGATAACGGAACACAATTGAATAGTATAAATCAAAAAAGGAGAGCTCTGCTCTCCTTTTTTGATTTAACATGTTTTAACATTTTAGCCTCTAAAATCAATAGACTTTAGGGAAGTGGTTTTGGTTTTTTAGGTACTTTTAGCTCGAAAAATACTAGTAAGATTCCTAATAATATACATCCAGAAACAATAAAAGTATCTGCCATATTGAAGGTGTACCATCTATATCCTGTTACACCAAAATCTAAGAAATCTACAACAAAACCTCTTATAATTCTATCGATGATATTCCCTAAAGCTCCCCCAAAAATCATTGCTAAAGAAACTTTACCAATACTAATTACTTTTTCTTTAAGGATGGTATGGATATTTTTATAAAAATACGCTAAAACCCCAAGAGCAATAGTCGATGTAGTGCTCAAGAGAATAACAGCCTGTTCTTTAGGGAGATTATTTAGGAGACCAAAAGTGATACCAAAATTCCTTACATAGGTAAATCTAAAGAAATCCCCTATAATAGAAATAGGCTCACTAGAAGGATAAGGTATGTAGTTGAACATTTGTAGGATGAGCCATTTACTATACATATCAATACTAAAAGTCCCAATCACAATACAAATAAGAATTACCCTAAATTTTAGAATGCTCATAAATAATCCTTACTTAAATTCTTTTATAATATCGTTACAGGAAGCACAAAGCTCTCCTGCCACATCATCTTTAATTTTCCAACAACGATCGCACTTGGCTTTACCACTGGTGAGAGCTACTTGAGCTTTTACGGAGACTTCTTCCTCTTCGCTTTCTTCTAAGACTACTGAAGATACAATAAGCATTTCGGTGAGAGTTTGGAGATAAGGGCTGAGTTTAGCACAGGTTTCTTTGTTGGCGTTGATTTCTATAGCACCTTCTAAGGAAGACCCTACTTTTCCTGAATCACGAAGAATTTGAAGCTCTTTCATGGAATCTTCTCTAATTTGATTTAGGAGTTCGAAGTCTTGAGCTAATTTGTCGTTAATCCATTCTTTAGGGGTGACAATTTTATCGAGTAAGTGGACGGATTCTTCTTTATTGGCGCTAGGGCTATGGGCGTAGACTTCTTCAGTGGTGAATACCAATACCATACTAAGCATAAGGGTTAGCTCTTCTAGGAGATAACTTAATACTGTTTGAGCTGATCTTCTACGAGAATCATTAGGAGCAAGAATATAAAGTCTATCTTTTAATATATCAAAATATTCTCCACTAAGATCGATGATGATGAAGTTGAATATTTCTCTATAGGCTCTGTGGAATTGATATTTATCCATATAGTCTGTGTGAGTTTCTTTTAATTTGCCTAATTTATGGAGTAAATGTTGATCCAAAGCTGTAAGGTCTGAGTACGCTACACGCATAGAATAATCAAAATCAAATAGTGTTCCTAAAAGGTAACGGAAAGTATTACGAAGTTTTCTATAGAGGTCTACGGTCTTTTGGATGATATTATCACCAATACGCAGGTCTTTTTGGTAATCTTCTGTAACCGTCCATAAACGAAGAATATCTGCTCCGAATTTGTCCGTGATTTCTGTAGGGGCTACAGAATTTCCTGCGGATTTATGCATTTGATGACCTTTTTCGTCTAATAACCAACCATGGGTTAAGACGGTTTTGAAGGGGGCTTTTCCTGTGAGTCCTACACTATTCCATAAGGCAGCTTGAAACCAACCTCTATATTGATCATTTCCTTCAAAATATAAATCAGCAGGCCATATATTCTGTTTTTCGAGAACAGCATAATGAGAAGTTCCAGCATCAAACCACACATCTAAAATATCTTCTTCTTTGGTGAATTCTTTATGCTTACATTCAGGGCAGGTGAAATCTTTAGGGAGAATCTCTTTGGCTTCGTTTTCTATCCAGAAATTCAAACCTTCTTCACGCACACGGGTAGCGATGTCTTGAATGATTTTTTCATCAGCAATCGCTACATCACACTTGTTACAGTAGAATATAGGAATAGGAACACCCCATTTACGTTGACGAGAAATACACCAGTCTGGTCTATCTACTAACATATTTTTTAGACGTTCTTCGCCCCAGCTAGGAATCCATTGTACTGTTGGGAGAGCCTTGAGGGCTTTGGAGGTGAGATCTATGTCAGAAACTTTGAAGAACCATTGAGGTACGGTACGAAAAATCACAGGTGTTTTAGTACGCCAATCATGAGGATAAGAGTGATTGATATCAATTTGGTAGTAAAGTAATCCTAATTGTTTTATATGTTCTATAATAAGAGGATTCGCCTCAAATACTTTGATCCCTTCCCATTGGGGAACGTCTGCTGTAAAACGACCTTCATTATCTATAGGAGAAAGGATATCTAATCCATATTTTAATCCTGTTTGATAGTCATCTGTACCATGTCCAGGGGCAGTATGCACAATACCTGTACCTGCATCCATAGTGACATAATCGGCAAAAACTACTCTGGATTCTCTGTCTATCCATAGGTGTTTCACTTGTAATTTTTCTAAATCTGCTGTAGCAATTAGTTTAGCAGATACTTCTTTAGCATCGCTAAGCTCGAGGAGGGTGTTTTTTAATTCGGAAGCAACAATCATGGTATTACCATTGTCGAGCGTTATAGCTTCGTATATTTCTGTAGGGTGAAAAGCAAGTCCTGTATTAGAAGGCAAAGTCCAAGGTGTCGTCGTCCAGATTAATACATAAGATTTTTCTGGTAAATTAACCTCACTGGGATTAGTGATAGGAAATAAAACGTATACAGAAGGAGAAACATGATCGTGGTATTCTACTTCAGCATCGGCTAAAGCAGTACGACTATCAGGAGACCAATAAATAGGTCTTTGTCCTCTATATATATAGCCTTTTCCTACGAGTTTACCAAAGGCTTCTAAGATGGATGCTTCATAATCATTGGACATCGTGAAATAAGGATTATACCAATCTCCCGTACAGCCTAAACGAATAAAGCTAGCACGTTGTTTATCGATAAATTGAGCAGCGTATTCTCTAGATTTTTGACGAATTTCTACGGGAGTGAGGGCATCAACACTTTTCCCTAGGGATTTTAAGGTATTTTGTTCAATAGGGAGACCATGACAATCCCATCCAGGAATAAAGGGCACTTGGAACCCATTGTAATGTTTATAACGACAAATGACATCTTTTAGAATTTTATTAAGAGCGGTACCAATATGAATATCACCATTAGCATAAGGAGGCCCATCGTGAAGAATAAATGATGGAGCCTGTGCGTGTTTTTGAAGACGTTTTTCGTAAATCTTTTTGTCTTGCCATTCTTGAACCATTAGGGGTTCTTTTTGGACAAGCCCAGCACGCATGTCAAAGGATGTCTTGGGTAGATTTACAGGATAAGAAGTTTTCTTGCTCATAACTCTCACTCTCTTTTTTATTTACTATGATAAATACATAGTTTATTATTATAACAGACAATTTTAATTATTTCAATAAAAAAGATAAGTATTCCTTAAAAATTGATGAAAATCCTGTTAAATATCAAACACTACGATTTATTTTTAATCATTTTAGATAATTACTAGACAAGTATCTAAAAATTTGCTATAATGTATCATACATGAATAGATTGGTTATATAGGAGGTTTATCATGTTTCAACAGTACAAGTTATTGGTTCGACTTATTTTAGGTATCGCTCTCGGTATCGGAGTAGGGGCTAGTAATGTAGAAGTTTTAGTAAGGATTCTAGCGACATTTAATAGTCTCTTTGGTGCTTTCTTATCTTTTGCAATTCCCCTCATTATCTTAGCCTTTATCACTAAAGGTATTGCCGATTTAGGCGATAAGTCTCGTAAATTACTAGGTATTACCGTCGCTTTATCTTATGGAGCTACTGTTATCGTAGGGACTATAGTCTTTTTTGTCAATAGCAGTCTTTTCCCTATCTTATTAGAAGGGCACACCTTATCTACCGTTACAGAAATAGGGAAATCTGCTGAAGCATTCTTAAGCTTAGATATGCCTCCTCTTATGGCTGTAATGACAGCCTTGCTCCTTTCTTTTATTCTAGGGATAGGTATGGCACTATTTCCTAGTAGTACTTTAAGTAAAGGTTTTGATGAATTTCATGTTATTGTAGAAGCTTTGGTAGGGAAAGTTATTATTCCCCTTTTACCTATTCATATCGCTGGTGTTTTTGCAAGAATGACTTATACAGGTCAAGTGGCTGTTGTTATGGCTACTTTCATAAAAGTATATGTAGTTATTATTATTTTCCATGTTTTGTTTCTCATCACCATCTATACTATTGCTGGGATTCTCGCTAAGAAAAATCCTATAATGCTACTTAAAAATATGTTACCTGCTTATTTTACAGCTATTGGTACTCAATCTTCCGCTGCTACTATCCCTGTTACCTCAGAATGTATTAAAGCTAATGGCGTAAAACCACAAGTTGCAGAATTTGTAGCTTCCCTCTGTGCTAATATTCACCTTTCTGGGTCTATGATTACTATTACTAGTTGTTCTATTGCTGTTATGTTCCTTAATGGTATTAGTGTCCCTTTAATTAGTATGATAGGATTTATCTTCCTATTAGGCGTGATGATGATCGCTGCTCCAGGACTTCCTGGGGGTGCCATTATGGCAGCTATTGGTATTCTTCAAGCTAATTTAGGCTTTTCTGAACCAATGACAGCTCTTATGATAGCTCTCTACCTTACACAAGACAGTTTTGGTACTGCGTGTAATGTAACGGGTGATGGTGCTATCGCCGTGATGGTGGATACTATTAAAGATTAATAACATTATTTATTAAAAGCCTCATGTCTTAAAGGATGTGGGGCTTTTTTGTTTTAAATAAGCTTTCCTAGACTTATAAAAATAAATAATTTAGAAATCGAAACGTTTTTTAAAAACAGAGACTTAATAAATTATAGTATATGAATTATTTCGTAAATCGAAGTATTTATTAAAATAGGGGCTATAGACCTATAAAAAATAAATATTTTGGAAATCGAAACGTTTTATTTAAACGGGTACTTAGTATAATATAAATAAAATTTAATGTAACGACAAACAGTTAACATAAAGGAGAATTTAATGAAAAAATCATCAATGGCTTTAGGTCTTATTGTTTTATTAGGAACCACTTCAGCTTTTGCTTATAGAGGAAATGACGATTATGGTCATAGAGGAATGAGATCTAATGAAGGAAGAGGCTGTTGCGACGAAAGAGGCACTCATATGAGTGACAGGGATGATAGAGGTCATCGAAAAGGTCGTAATCACATGAGTGATATGAATGGCAGAGGTCATATGAACGACATGGGTAGCATGAATGGCAGAGGTCATATGAACGATATGGGTAGCATGAATGGCAGAGGTCATATGAACGATATGGGTAGCATGAATGACTCAGGTCATAGAAATGGACAAATGAGATCTGACAATCTTCCAATAGCGCAACAAACAGAAATTGCTAAAATCGATGCTGATTATAACATAAAAGCAATCACTATCGAATCTAAGTATGATACTCAATATAGCCCTCTTTACGCAGAAAGAGATCAATTAGGCGTACAGCTTGATAATCTTTACGGAATAGGAGCTACTCCAGCCGAGATTGCTAAATTAGAAGTACAAGTAATGGGAATTAATGCTGAAATCCGTGGTGTTAGAGAACAAGAAAAAATTGAAATGGTAACGCTCAGAAATGATGCGAGAGATAGTATTAATAAAATCGAAATGGATTACTTAAACTCTATCCAATAAAATAATAATCAAAAAATAAAAAAGCTCCTAGCTAATGTTAGGAGCTTTTTTTATGCTCTGAACTCTGAGCCTCTTAGAATTTTGTGAGCATTGAGATAGTACACATGAGAGAAATCTTTATATACCAATGCTTTTTCTAGTACTTGTATTAACTCTGCAGCCATCTCTTCTCCCGAAAAATAGATAGTACTAATGGGCGATAGATGAAAAGAAGCTGTCTCATCAAAAGAAATAAAAGCGATATCTTTAGGAATAGAGATATTTTTTTCATAAAGTGCTTGTAAGGCTCCCTGAGCGATAGTGCCGTTTCCAGCTATAATAGCATCGTATTGAGATAAATCTTCTTGTTTAACAGAGGTATATCCATGTTCCCATGCAAAGGAACCATATAAAACCTTTTGTTGATTAGGGGAAAGATTATATTCTTGAATACCTTTTTCCATACCTTTAGTACGAGCTTGAGCGGTAGGTAATTGAACAGGTCCATTAATAAGAAGGATAGATTTTATATTATGTTGAGCTAAAGTTATGGTTGCTTCATAAGCGGCAGTTTCTTTATTGGAGAGTACCCCTAAACGGGGAGGGACAGAATCCCAAGACCTCTCTACCCATATAATAGGTGTGGTCTGAGAAAGCCAAAATTCAGGATTTATTAAAGGTCTAGAAGAGGGGATGATTATAATAGCAGCACATTGCTGAGATAATAAAAAATTAAGTCCCTGAAACTCTTTTTCTGGGGAATCGTAAGAATAACTGAAAATTAATTCATGATCAGAAAATTTTTCGTCAAAGGCAAGAATAAAAGAATTAATTATTTTTGCAAAAAAAATATTTGAGATTTCGGGAATGATTATCCCTATATATTTTTGTTTAACTCTTACAGGAGAGGTATAGGAATATTTGTACTTAGCAATAATACTTTGTATTTTTTTTCTACTAGCCTCCTTTACTAAGGATGGATCATGGAGTACTCTTGATACCGTTACAGTAGAAACGCCAGCTTCTTCAGCGATTTGTTTGATAGTTACTTTCATATATTTTCCTTTTATGTATTATCATACATTATTATCTCTTTTTTGTCAATTAGTGGTATTTTGTGTGTATATTATTTATATATAAGAACTTAATGGTTAAAAATATTTAAATACTCAGGAGATTGATTTTAACAATATCTGCTTTATAATGTACTATAATTAAATTATTATGTATTAAAATACATAAAAGGAGATAAATCAATGTTAGAAAAATTAATCTTAGCCACTGTTACCCCTTTCAAGGCGAATAAAGAGGTAGATTTTGAGAATTTAGAGCACTTGTTGGCATTTTGGCGTTCTCATGCTATCTCTCAATTCTTTATTTGTGGTACCACAGGAGAAATGCTTTCTATGACGGTGGATGAAAGGAAAAAAATGGCAGAGTATTATTTAAGTAATAAACAGAGTAAGGAACAAATATGTGTACACATAGGAGGAGTTCAAGTAGATGATGTGATTGACTTAGGAAATCATGCATTTGATAAGGGCGCTGATAGTGTAAGTATTGTAACCCCCCATTATTATAAAATATCACAACATAGTTTAGCAGAATTTTTTAGACAGGCAATTAAAGGGATATCTTTAGAAAAAGATATTTATCTGTATAATATTCCTCAGTGTTCTGGGAATGATCTTCTCCCAGAAACCTTAGCTCAATTAGTACAGGAATTTCCTAATATTAAGGGGCTAAAATATAGTTTTTTTGACATGAATAGAACTCAACAATATTTATTTGCAGTGCCTAAAGAGTGTACTATTTTATCAGGTACTGACCACATGGCAGCAGCTTTATCGATGTTAGGGGTACATGGAATTGTTACAGGAGCAGCTAGTGTGTATCCAGAAATTTTTGTTGCTTACCTTGAAGCTGTCTATGGTACCAATAAACAAAAAGTATTAGAAATGCAAGAAATCGTCACAGAAATTGTTGATATATTGGGCTATGGTAATATGAGTATTTTTAAGGAGCTTTTACATCGTAGAGGTTTATGTGGGCCTACAGTAAGATCCCCCTTATGTCCTCTCACCAATGGAGAAAAAATAGAGTTATTCAAAAAAATAGAGTCTTGGGAAGATAAAGCTTCTCAATTTATAAAAGGATAGGAGAGAACATGGATAATTATTTAAATCCCAAAACTGTACCCGTAGTTGTAATGGAAAATGAAGAAACGGTAGAAAGAATGGGGGATATTTGTAATCGTCTATTACCCACTATAGAAATTCCTCTCCGTAATGATTTCGCTTTAACAGCTATAAAAAAAATGAAATCGCAATACCCTAATGTCGCTATTGGGGCTGCAACAATACGCACAATAGAACAAGCAGACTTAGCCTTTGAAGCGGGAGCAGATCTTATTATTAGCCCAGCATCGCCTTCTCATCTTTTGGAATATTGTGCTAAGAACAATCTTCCTTATATGCCAGGGGTGGCAACACCAACAGAAGTAGAAAATGCTTTAAGTGCAGGATTTAAGGTATTAAAGCTATTTCCTGCTGCTCTCCAAGGAGGGGTGGCTTGGATTAATTCTTTGAATTCTGTTTATCAAAATTTTGGGATTGAGTGGATGCCTATGGGGGGAGTGAGTTTAGATACTTTGATGAGCTATTTATCAATCTCAAACGTTAGAGCTTGTGGAGGTTCTTGGATGTGTCCTAAAAACAAAATTGATGAAAAAGATTGGAAGACAATAGAACTGTTATTTATACAAAATAATAAGATGAGGGGAGATATTTAATGCCTAATCAATATATTGTAGGTATGGGAGATTTGCTGATGGCACTTCGTAGCCCTAACTATGAACGATTGCTCCAAAGTCCTGTTCTCATTCCTGCTTTTAGCGGGGCAGAAATGAATGTTTGTGTTTCTTGTTCTCAGTTTGGATTAAAAACAAGGTTTGTAGGTGCTGTGCCTGATAATTCTTTAGGACATGCGGCGATAAAAGAATTGAAAAAGGAGGGGATAGAACATTATACACCTTTTGCAGGGTCTAGGATTGGTCTATGTTTTGTAGAGAGAGGTGCTAATCAAAGAGGGTCTACTGTTTTATATGATAGAGAGTATATTCCTATTACTCAAGTTTCACCTCAAGATTATAATTGGGATGAGATTTTTCAAGATGCAGGCTGGTTTCATATTACAGGGATCACCCCAGCTTTAGGGCAAAGTGTAGCTGATTTGAGTTTGTATGCAATGAAAAAGGCAAAAGAAAAAGGTTTAACGGTTTCTTGCGATCTTAATTTTCGCAAAAAACTTTGGAATTATGGGAAAGAAGCAAAAGAGGTAATGCCTCAGCTTATGAAGTACTGTGATGTCTTAATAGGAAACGAAGAGGATATACAACATTCTTTGGGTATTGTTTCTGATGAAATAGATGTCACCAAAGGAGATGTTCAAGTAGGTAATTATAAGCCTATTTTAGACAAAGTATTTTCTCTGCACTCTAATATTCAGAAAATAGCGGTTTCTTTAAGAACTAGTATAAATGCCAATCATAATCGATGGTCATCTTTACTAGCTACTAGAGATACCATTATTAATGCAAAAACCTATGATATTACAGATATTGTTGATAGAGTGGGAGGGGGCGATTCTTTTGCAGGAGGCTTGATTGCTGGTTTTCATTTATATAATAACGATCAAGAAGCTTTAGAATTCGCAACGGCAGCTTCTTGTTTGAAGCATAGTATATACGGGGATTTCAATCTTATATCTAAAGAAGAAGCGAAGGGTCTTATGGAAGGGGACGGTAGCGGACGTGTGCAAAGATAAAAAATATAGGGTTGGAATTCACTGTAGGTACTATGTAAGAATTTGCAACAATAGTTTCTTGTTTAAAGTGTAATTTCTAGGAGGATCTTAATCTGGAAGCAGAAGGGGCTTATGGAATTGGACGGTAGCAGATGTGTACAAAGATAAAAAATTATATAAATAACAAAAGTGTTATTTAGGAGGATTGTATGAAAAAATTAGCGTGTATTTTATTAACGGTATTATTGAGTTCTTGTGGATCAGGAGAGGTGAAATATCCTTCAAAAAATATAACCCTTGTGGTACCGTATTCCCCTGGTGGAGCATCAGACACAGCGGCTCGTATTTTTGGAAAAGGTCTTGAACTAGAATTAGGTGTACCTGTAGTAGTTGAAAATAGAACAGGTGGAGCTGGGGCTGTTGGATTATCTTATGTTCAAAAAAGTAAAGCAGACGGATATACCATGGCTTATATGCCTGTTGAGTCTATAATGTTAGAAGCTCTCGGTCATGTAGAAATGAAACCCTCAGACTTTTCTTTTATAGGAGGAGCAACAGTTGTTCCTTCAGCACTAACAGTGTCTGCGAGTTCCCCATGGAAAACTTATGAACAGTTTATCACTTATGCTAAGAAAAATCCTAATAAAATTCGTATTGGAAATTCTGGTCCTGGTTCTATATGGCATTTAGCGGCAGCCGCTCTTGGAAATAAAGAGGATGTAATGTTTACTCACGTTCCTTTTGAAGGGGGGGCAACAGCAGTTGCAGCCTTGTTAGGTGGACATATTGAAGCTGTTACTGTTTCTGAAAATGAAGTCAGCTCTGGATTGAGTGATGGAAGTTTACGAGTTCTTACTTCTATGGGATTGGAGAGAGGATCTTTATCTAAAAATGTTCCCACCCTTAATGAAATGGGTAAAGATCTCACAATGATGGGGTGGGGTGCTTTTGCTGTACCAGCAAACACACCTGATTCTGTGTTGAAAGTCCTTGTTCCCGCTGCACAAAAAATCTTACAAAGTAAGGATTTTCAAGAGCAAGTGGCTGGTAGAGGTTTAGTCCCAGGGTATCAAAGTGCTGAAGATATGCAAAAATTTGCAGAATCTCAATACATATTTTTTGCTCCATTGATAAAGGAATTAAATCTTAGATAGTAACAATTTATAGGCTATTAATTAAAAATTAATAGCCTATAATATTAAGGATAAATAATGGTTGATAAAATTATATATATACTTATAAGCTTGTTTAGCTTATTTTTCTTAACTTTCAGCATACCCTTATTTTCACATGGGGGGGGAGGGATAGGCCCTGGGACCGTTCCAATGGTTTTATCTATTCTTTTGTTAATACTATGTGCTATACAGTTATTTAGAAAATCAGAAATACACCCTACTATCCCTTTTATGAAAATAACTATAATCGTAAGTTTACTTATTGGATTTATAATACTGTGGCAAATTAGTAATTTTTATATTGTTTTACCAATACTAATATTAGTATCTATGAAATTACTAGATATATTGGTGTGGAAAGAATATATGATATTTACTTTTGTATTTACAGGTCTACTTTTCAGTATTTTTTCTGTTCTTTTAAAAGTAAGTCTATAGGGTGTAACGTTAAAAATAATAAAATAACATTCAAAGGAAAAATGATGGAATTATTAAGTATTTTTCAATCTTTATTAACGGTAGACATCATAACTTTTTTAGTTCTAGGAGTCTTCTTAGGAAGTTTTATTGGGACTTTACCTGGACTTACTGCTACTATGGGAATCGCTCTGATGGTGCCTCTCACGTTTTGGCTAGAACCAGAGCAAGGATTTGCCATGCTTATTGGTTTGTGGAATTCTGCAATATGGTCTGGAGGCATTTCGGCAATTTTAATTAACACCCCAGGGACACCTGCATCTATTTGTACTACATTAGATGGTTATGAATTAACAAAACAAGGAAAAGCAAAATTAGCTTTAGATATTAATACAGTGGGATCTGTTTTTGGAGGATTATTTAGTACTTTTGTTCTTATATTATTTGCTTTCCCTTTATCAAAAATAGCTTTACAATTTGGTCCTTCTGAGTATTTTGCTTTAGGAATATTTGGTCTAACGATGATGGTTTCCATAGGTAATGATGGTATTATAAAGAGCCTTTGTATGGGGGTCATAGGATTGTTGTTGGCTACAATTGGAACTGATGCTATTATAGGTGTGCCCCGTTTTACCTTTAAAAATATGTATTTACTTCAAGGTATTAATTTTATCGCTATCCTTATAGGAGCTTTAGGATTAAGTGAAGTACTATACCAAATTTCTGAGAGTAAAAAAGAGAACATATCTGCTAATAATATTGTGTTTGGAAAAGAGGGGCTTACAGTGCCTCTCCTTATTAAATTAGCCCCCTCTTCATTAGGAGCTGCTATAGTAGGGACAATTATAGGGGCTATTCCTGCCGCAGGAGGAGATATCGCCTCTGTTATAGTGTGGGGACAAGGAAAAAAATTATCAAAAAATCCTGAAGAATTTGGAAAAGGGTCATTGGTAGGTCTAGTAATTACTTGTGTTGCTAATAATGCGGTAATAGGAGGCGCTTTGATAACTATGTTAACCCTAGGGTTGCCAGGAGATACGGTAACAGCTATATTGATAGGATCTCTTATTAGTTATGGTGTGCAACCTGGTGCTCAAATGTTCCAAGATAATAGTGGACTTGTTTATACGATTCTCGCTTTAATGATTCTTGCTAATATAGTTATTTTAATTTATGGACTTTCTATGACTAAGTTAATGAGCAAGTTTTTGTCTCTAAAGCAAGAGTATATATGGATATCAGTAGTAGTGCTTAGTATTGTAGGGAGCTATGCTTTACAACATTCTTTATTTGATGTTGGAATCATGCTTATCTTTGGGGTTATAGGATACTTTGCAAAACATTATCGATTTCCTCTAGGACCGCTTATCTTAGGATTCTTGTTAGAGCCTATTATAGAATCTAATTTTAATCGTAGCTTAGTGTTAAACTATGGTTCTTTAAGTTTTCTTTGGGCAAGACCTATTACTGTATCGTTTCTGTTATTATCAATATTTTCAATTATGGGATCTTCTATTTTAGAATTAAAATCTAAACTAAAAAGCGATGTATAATTAAAAAATTATAATATCAAAAAAAGCTCTGTATAATAATATACAGAGCTTTTTTTGATATTATGATTAAGGGGAGCATATAGATGAGATAGTTTGATGTCCAATATAAAAAATATAGAAGTAGAATGGTAGAGATATACTAAGAAAAAGATACTAAAAAGTAGCAATCTTACATTACTTTGATCTAAAATGTTTTTAGGATTACTAGATATTCTCAAATTTTTAGTTACAGGATATTTAGTACTATACCTTGACAGCTATGGAAATACAATGTTATAATATTAAGATGTAAAAATAGCTAAGGAGAAAATATGGATTTTGATGTATTGATTAAATGGGCTGGAATAGGGATTTTCATTATCACCTTGATAGGATTTTGTTTTTCTGTTAAATATCTAAAAACTCAAAATCTAGAGAGTATTAAGCAAAAAATATCTCCTAAGTCATTTTGGTTTTATTTGATTTTTGCCTTTTATTGTTCTTTTTCTTTAATAGGAGGATGGGTGTTCTTGCCTTTTTCTCAATTTGTAACCATAACAGTATGGGGAACATTATTATATTTAATCAATAGTTTTTTACTCTTTGTTATAATAATTGCTCTTGTTTTAAAAGTAGATAATAGTATAAAAAATAAAAGCTATTTAGTAGAAAATACCATATCTGCAAACGATACAAAATTTTTTCATTATAAGTTTTTAGGTATTGGAATATTAGGGATATTAGGGTATTGGATTTTATTTTTTCCTGGTGTATTAAGTGCTGACAGCTTGTATGCGTGGAATGAGGCTCAAACGAATAACTACACAACACATCATAGTTTTACTTATACGTATTTACAAAAATTATTCACCTATATATGGAATTCTCCTGCAATCATATCTTTAGTTCAAAGTATACTATATGTTTTGATTATAGCCATGTGGATGAAACTATTTCAATCTTATGGATATAAACTTAAAACATTGTGGGGAGTAGGCTTATATTTAATATTATTTCCAATGAATGCTATTACAATTAATTCTTTATGGAAAGATATTCCTTATCTTTTTGCTCATTTAATGAGTATGTACTATAGCTTAAAGATAATTAGTAATAAAAAGGAGCTAGACAATCCAAAAAACACTCTTTTATTAGGGATTTTTATAGTTTTACCTGTGGCATTTCGTCATAATGGGATAGCGCCATTTTTGGTATATATAGTTATCTTTGCCTTATTAGCATTATATTTTAAAAAAATAAAAGCGTATTTCTATATTATGAGTAGCTCTGCACTTACTCTTTGTTTTATTTTTATTGTTTTAGCAAAAGGTATTAATGTTCAAGATACTTCATTTACTAAGATTAATAGTACCGCTCCCGTAATGATGCCCATTAACGCTGCTTATATTTATGGTGTAGAAGATATGTTGCCTTCTAATATTTTGAAACTGTCTAAAAATATTGATGCAGAAGTGTGGAGAACTAAAGGCTCTATTTTTGTCAATGAAATAACATGGAAAGCGGATGGTTTTCAAGAAAAGATGATGATTGAGTCTTCAAGAGAAGTTATAGAATATTATCTGCAATTATGGATAGAAACACCAGGCTTACAGTTACGAACACGTTTGAATTTAGTCAATCTTGCATGGAATGCTTTGTCTATTCCATTGTTTGGGGCTGTTGTTTACTCCAATTATCCTCAAGCTTTTATTTCTGAAGATTCTGTGCTAGGAAAGACGACAATGCTTTTATATATTATTTCGACGATGCTTCAACCTATATGGGCTTATACGATGGTGGTCTTGTTTTTTGTTATTTATACCCTTCTTTATGGAGATAAGAGGAAATTAATTATTATTATTCCATGGATTGCTGATTTAGCATGTCTATTTTTAATTAGCCCAGCTACTGATTATAGATACTTTTGGGTTACTATATATACAGGGCTATTTTTAGCTTTATTAACTTTTGTGTCATTGCCCAAAGATAATATATTAGAAGAATCACGTTAGATTCTATCTGTTCTAGATTTTTATCATAGTATCAAAAAAGCTCTGTTATTTATACAGAGCTTTTTTTGAAATAATGATTAAGGGGAGCATATAGATGAGATTGTTTGTAGTACTATAAAATTTCTATTAAGAAGATTCTACCACTACTTCGACTTGAGGCTGTTTAGATTCTTGTTTCTTGGATTTGGCGTTAAAATGATACATAAATATACTTGCCACTAAAATAATTCTCACAAAATAGACAAGAGATTTTTGAGCAGGGCTTTGAGCCTTCATTTTTGCGCCTAAGGGGTCATGCTCTGGGGTGATCAATCCATAGCTGAGCGTGGTTCCAGTAGGACAAGTAGAAATACATTGGAAACAGTTGACACATTGTAAACTTTGTACATTATGACTGGTGGCAACGGCAATATTCATAGGACAAACTTGGTCGCATTTTTTACAACTAATACAGGTACGTTCATCCCGTTTGATCGTGAAAATTCTGGAGGCACCTTGTATGCCAAAAATAGAGCCTAGATAACAGAAATAAGAACAAAAAACTCTCTTATAAAAAATTGAAAGAACGATAAATGCTGTAAAAGAAACAATTCCTATGATAATAGGGATTTTCCCTCCAATGAATCCTGTGATAGCGTGACGAGCATCTCCCATAAAAATAGCAGTAGATACCCAAACAACACCCATACTCATTCCTATAAAGATAAGATAACGAAGAGGGGATAGAATTAAGTGCCATTTTCGAGGAAGAAGAGCTTTTTGTTTGATTTTGAATTTTCTTGCGATAAGAGTTGTTAAATCTTGAAAAAAGCCCATAGGACACATCCATCCACAATGAAATGATCCTCCAAGAACAAATAATAAGAGGAGTGCAACACTTATTACAGGAATGTAGGCAATATTGAAAAAAGGAAGAGATAGGGTGAAAAATGTTAGAGAGGTATAACGTGCTATTTGTAGCCAAGGAAGTTTTTTACGTGGTTTTAATGAATTGTTACTTTGTTCCATAGTGATTTCTCCTGAAGCTTATTATGAAAAAAAGATTTTAATTTAATAATTTGATTTTTAGTAGGGAGGATATTGGTTTTTAATATTAGTACCTGTAATATCATTACGTTTATTTTAATATATATTATCAAAAAAATCCATTTTATACAGGAATATTTTTAGCTTTATTAACTTCCCCAAAGATTTTATATTAGAAGAGGAATAAGGGAATTACACTCATATAATCAAAAAAGCTCTGTTATTATACAGAGCTTTTTTTGAGGGGAGAATATTGGATAAAATCTATTTAGAAATTTGTTCTACTACTTCGACTTGAGCTTGTTCAGATTCTTGTTTTTTGAATTTGACGTTAAAATGATACACAAATAAACTGG
>CAMQVI010000005.1 GCA_947038195.1 uncultured Brevinema sp. | reverse complement strand
TTTACGGATTTTTCAATTTTTTATCAACAGTACATATTCCCCCCAATACGGGTGATTTTCGTATTATTAATAGAAAAATGATAGATGTGTATCTTACTATGCCTGAAAAACACAAGTTTATCCGGGGGCAATTCGCTTGGATGGGATTCAAACAATGTTCTATCCCTTTAGAATTGCCTATTCGTGAGCATGGGGTATCTAAGTTCACTTTTATCAAAAGTTTGAATCTTGCTCTAGATGGACTATTTTCTTTTAGTTTTGCTCCCGTCCGTTTTATATTTTTAATTACTTTTCTTATGTGTTCTCTAACGGGATTATTATTGTTTAGTGCAATAATTGCTCTATTTTTTGGACAAAATTATTTTGTGGGATTTGGTGGAATTGTTTTATTATTATTAGCACTCTCCTCTCTCATTCTCTATTCTATAGGTATTATTGGAGAATATATCATTCGTATCTATATTCAATCTTTAGATAGACCTATTTTTACTATTTCAGATAAACTAAATTTTGATAAGGACTAATTATAATTGCTATAACACGGTATTTAATTAATAGAGAATCCCTCCTATAAACTGGAGGGATTCTTAGTTTTAAAGACAATGTTTGATTTTGGGAAAGAAATAATAAAGCTTTAATAATATATTTTAAATTAAATAGATGTTATACTATATAATATCTTTCTGATTATACAGAAATGAGAAATTATTTATATTTTAAGGGGGTAATAAAATGGATACTATTTTATTAAGATCTGGAAATCGTGAGGATTTTGAAACGATTATTAAACTAAACGAAGAAGAGGTACAGTATACAGCACCAATGGATTTGGAATTGTTAGAAAATATATTCGAATCATCTGATTTTTGTCATGTTGCTGAAATCAATAAGAAGGTCGTTGCTTTTGTTCTTGCTCTACGGGAAGGAACAACATATGACAGTGTTAATTACAAATGGTTTTCAGAGCATTACGAGAAATTCCTATACGTAGATAGAATAGTAGTTTCTGGAGAACATAAGGGGAAGAAAATAGGCTCTATGCTCTATGAAAAAACTCTTGAATACGGTAAAACAAGTGGCGTACTAATGGTAGCAGCTGAAATAAATATTGAACCCCCTAATTTAACTTCCTTGAAATTTCATAAAAAATTTGGGTTTAGTGAAGTAGGGCAACTGTCTTCTGACGATAAACACAAAATAGTATCTCTTCAAGTGTCGACTTTATAATTAATAGAATAATAAAAGCTTTTCTCTGTGCCTTTTAAAGGATATCATCACTAATCTTATGGAGGCTTAGTAATGATATGGGATTGTACTGATAAAATAATAAATTTACCGGGGGGAATTGGTGGTTATTAAAATATTATTCTCAATGCTCGTATTATTAGGGGGCATTTCAAACTTATCTTATGCTCAAGATAAGACAGAAACAAGTGGAGCTAAAAAAGCTGAAAAATTTATGGACGATTTTGCAGAAAAAACAGAAGCAGATGCTAAATGGAACTATAATCCTTTTCGTAAAACTGATACAGAAGTAAAAATGATAGGGTGGATGGATCCAAATAACTTCATCACCTCTCTCTGGGTAGGGGATGTTTTAAGTAAGTATGAAAACTTAACTGATCCAAATTGGCAGTTAGATAATGCCTATATTTTTTATACGATGAAAGTGGGAACAGAAATAAATCCTATTTCTTTTACTATTAAAAATTTTACTTTTCGTATGGGGATTGCTTATTTTGCAGATATTCAACTTTTAGGGTATAGTGGCGGTGTGGAACATAAGTATGGGGCAGATATTGGAATATCTGACTATATGAGGATTAATTTCCACTTCGATTTTATATGGAATGATAACTTAAAGTTCCGTTGGATACCTCTTTATCATGAATGTGCTCACGCTTCTGGGGATTATCAAGCCGATGGTGGTTTTGACCCAGCGGGACAAAATGCTATCCCTGATTTAGGAATAGAAGGAATGGGTTTTGAGCTTTATTATAATTGGGGATTCTTCACTTTTTATGGAGGAATAAACTTTACTTACCAAGGAATAGATACAGATGCTTATGCCACTTTATTTGGACTTAAGGTAGGTATGGATATGCGTATTCCTGTTTGGGGAAAGATCAACTTTATTACAGGTCTCCATTTTGGAGCTAATTATGATCTCATTCAGAAGGCTCCAGCCAAAGGGCTTCCCGTAAATGAAAGCTACACACAATGGTATCCTACTGTCGGAATAGGAATAGGTTTTGAATTTGATCGTTATATTATAGGAATGAAATATACTCTTATGAGATCACGTCATATGATTTCTTATACAACTATGGATGAAAGAATAGGAATAGATGTTTCTATATTCTTCTAATATATAGAATATTATAAAAGTTATTTAAAAAAGTAAAAGCCCTTGATTAAGGGCTTTTACTTTTTTAAATCTTTTATTATTGATATTTTTTTTGGAAAGCACCTTTCTATATAAATAATGGCTATTCCCTACCACCGTTTTTTAGAGGGATGGTTTTAGGGAATAACTTTTTATAGAGTACCATCCGTTTCTTGATCGATGATTAAATAAAACTCTTCAGCCCCATGAAGCCCATATTCTTGACACACTTCATGACTTATAGATCTAAGGGTGTCTTGGATATAAATAGAGCTAGCTGCTATACAGGCTGGTATTTCAACATTAGTAAAAACTACTTCTTCTGTTCTAATATTTTGAATTGTTTTAACAACATCTAATAAAAAAGTGTCTAATTCTTCCCTATCTTTTTCACTTAGAGCGCCTTTTACATGATTGGCGATGACATCTTTCTTTATTTTTTGTATAATATCCATTGTAATTTCTTTTTTCATTTGCTACTCCTAAATTATAAGATATTAATTTTACAATCTATCGGCAACTTTTAAACTATTTTTTCTAAGAAGAAAGCATCTCTCTAGCGAGGTTTTCAGAGATTTCCCCTTCCCCTCCTAGCATTCTGGCTATTTCTTTGATACGCTCCTCTCCTGAAAGAAGTATAACATTGGTGTATGTCCGTTGTCCATCTGTTTCTTTTCTTACTTGGTAATGAAACTCTGCTTTAGAGGCAATCTGAGCAAGGTGGGTAATACAGAAAATTTGTCTTAATGTGGCGATTTCTTGCATTTTAAGGGCGACATTATGAGCTATCATTCCCCCTATCCCTGCGTCTATTTCATCAAAAACTCCCGTCCCCACAGGATCACTTTGAGCTAGGGCTGATTTTAGAGAGAGCATTACTCGAGAAATTTCTCCCCCAGAAGCGATTTTCACGAGGGGTTTCACCTCTTCTCCCACATTAGTAGCCATCATAAATTCTACTTTATCTATTCCTTTTTCGGTAACAGCAATTTTATTGTTATTTAAAGTTAGAAAAGAATCTTCATTTTTTACATAGGTTATTTTCACTTCAAACTTAGACGAGTCCATTCCTAAAAAGCTTAGCTCTTTTTCTATTTTACTGCTCATGGAGACAGCTGACTCTTGTCTTAATTGGGAGAGTCGGAGAGCTTCCGTCCCTAAGAGATCTAGAATTTCTTCGTATTCTTTGAATAATTTTTCCATTTCAGCATCTAAATTGTCTGCCTTATCCGTAAGATGCTGACACTCTTCAGCAAAATGATTAAGCTCTGCGATAGTCGATTTTTGATATTTTCTTTTTAGCTCTTTAATAAGCGCTATCCTGTCTAAGGTCTTATCCATTGTGTCTGTATTGAAGTCCATCTCTTCTAAATAAGAGGATAAAAGATGTCCACTTTCTTTACTCTTAATAAGAGCATCTTCGATAAGCTCGGAAAGCTCTTCATACTTTTTAGAAAAGGAAGAAATCGATTGAAGGGATTTTTTAGCG
This sequence comes from uncultured Brevinema sp., assembly GCA_947038195.1. GTDB lineage: Bacteria > Spirochaetota > Brevinematia > Brevinematales > Brevinemataceae > Brevinema_A. The sequence goes on along the minus strand of CAMQVI010000005.1, from coordinate 60,152 downwards.
TCTTCCAAAATAAGGGTAGCATTGAGCTCGCTAGCATACATACCTTGGTGAGCATTGTGTAAAGCTTCAGCGATTTTCTCTTTATTTTGCATTTGAACAAGCTCTGATTTTAAATCTTCTTCTTCGCTGTCTTTGAGGTGGGACTCTGTAATTTCTTTATGGGCATTTAGATAAAAATCTTTCTCTTTTTTAAGAGATTCTGCGTTTTTTTCTAATAATTTTTTTTCTTCTAATTTAGAGACTGTGTCTTTATAGAGCTTGGCAAATTTTACTTGTTCTTTTAATAAGCCTGCAAAAGAGTCCAAAACGTCTCCATGCACTTTTTTATTGAGGAGAAGCTGGTGGTCATGCTGTCCATGCATATCAGCCAATCTGTCTCCTATTTCTTCAAGACGACTTAGGGTCTCTTGATTGCCATTGATGAAGACACGATTTTTCCCTTGTTGGAAAATCTCTCTTCTAATAATAACATTAGAAGGCTCATCAATATTATATTCGGAGAGAAACTGTTGGATTTCGGCATCTTGGATAAGAAAGGAACCTTCTATGGTCATAGATTCGGCATCAGAACGAATCATAGTAGCATCACTTCTAGCTCCTAAAAGAAGACCTAGCGCTCCAATCAATACAGATTTTCCCGCACCTGTTTCTCCTGTAAACACAGAAAATCCTTGATTAAAATCTAGGGTGAGATTGTCAATGATAGCATAATTACTAATAGATATTCTTTCTAACATATTATATCCTATTTTTTTGGTGACCAGAAGTCCAGCCTAATTTTTGGGAAAGAGTATGGAAAAAACAAGAGGTACTAGCATGGAGGCTATCCACAAAAAGAGCCTCCCCTATTGTAAAACAATCTTCTGGTTCAAAGTCTAAACTGTCTTGTCCATCCACCCAAACTTTCATGCTTTTATCGCTATGGTTGATTACTTGTATAAAATTATTGGTGCCTATGACGAGAGGTCTTTCTCCTAAAATATGAGAGCATACGGGGGTTATACTGATGAGATTCATGTCGGGCAAGGAGATAGCCCCCCCAGCAGAGAGATTGTAGGCTGTAGAGCCTGTAGGGGTGGAAATAATGAGCCCGTCAGCCCGGACTTTCATAGCAGCGGCATCGTTTATACAAACAGTAAGCTCACAAAGAGATCCTTTTTTATCATTGGAGAATAAAAACTCATTAAGAGCGACTAAAGGTGGTTGTGTAGAACATTTTTCCCCTGTAATTAACATTCGCTTGGTCCAAGGATTGTTTTTTTGAAATAATTTTGGGAGTTCTGTTTTAAAATCTTCTAAAGCGATATTCGGCAAAAATCCCAATCGCCCAGCTTTGATGGCAACAATAGGCACTTTTTTGTGTACGTATTTTCGAGCGGCAGAGACAAAGCTCCCATCGCCTCCTACAGAAAATACTATATGAAAATCTTGTTCTATGGAAGAATTATCTTTAGGCACTACAATAGAAGAAGACACTCCTAAAAGGGTCAATTCTTCTTGAAGAGTCGTTATTAATCCTTTTAATTCGGGAGAGTCTATTTTTCCTGTGATTAAAGCTTTTGTCATGGATTCTCCTAAAATAATACACACTACCTATAAATAATACATCTTTTTTAAAAAAAATTCAATATAAGGAAAGTTTTTTGTGTAAAAAAAGCTTTTTTCGTGTATAATATAGTATGGAAAAAATGAAATATACAATCAATCAATTATTTGAATATACAAGAGAAATATTCCCCTTGGATAAATTCCCTGAAAGAGAAGAAGAAATGGTGAGGATTATGATCCACATTCTTGATATATCTCGCTATGAACTTTCTTTGATTTTCTACAAAATATTGCAAGATGATGAATTAACATCTTTTAACAATATTATTCAAGAACGCCAAACGGGTAAGCCTTTGGCACACATTCTAGGCTACACCTATTTTTATCAAGATAAAATTCCCGTTTCTCCTCAAACACTAATTCCTCGTTATGATACAGAACATTTAATAGAGGTTCTTAGAAAACACTATGTGCCTACCTCTGAAATTTCTATTTTAGATATAGGGACAGGCACAGGAGCCATAGCCATATCTCTTCATAGGCTCTTTCCCCTAGCACGTGTAAAAGGAATAGATATCATTATAGAACCTTTTATAGAATCGCAAAAAGACTTAGAATTAGATAGTTCCCTGCTTACTATAGAGCAAGTAGATTTTCTTGATGAGAGCACTTGGGAAGATTTAGGAAAATGGGATTGTATTGTTTCCAATCCTCCTTATTTAGATAATCATGATATGGATATCTTAGATTGGCAGGTAAAAGATTTTGAGCCTCATACAGCCCTATATGCTGGGGAGGATGGTTTAATCTTTTATCGTAAGATTGCAAAATTCGCTGAAGATCATCTTCATGACGACGGAATTTTAGTATTAGAGATAGATCATAAGCATGAGGCAATTTCTCAATGCTTTGATCCTGTTATTTTTCCCCATAGAGATATAAAGTTTGATTTTAATAATTTAGAAAGAGTACTTATTCTGAAGAAAGCTCAGGACGTTGAATAAAAATAGTTTTTTTATTTGTTTGGGCATCGTAGATATAGATTTTATCTTTGGTAATATCTAATATATTAGTAGAATACTCTTCATTGAGAAGAATCTCTGCCTCAATAACAAGCCCCTCCTGTTCAGAAATGTCCTCTAAAAACCGAAAAACACTGATAGAATTTTCTTCTTCTGTCTGCATAGTAGCTAAGGCTAGAGATTGTTCCATAATAGAAAGATTAGAGTATTCGAAGACGGGTTTCATTGTTATTGTGAAATACCCCTCTTTCTGGAAGTAAAAAAACATGTCTAGCTCGCCAGACTGGGGTGCTACCCAAGCCCCTTCCAAAAACTCATACATCTGCTCAGAATCTTCTATGGATTCTAATGCTAGAGAAAAAGTAGGAAATGATAAAAATATTAAGAGAAAAATCATGAAAACCCCTTACCATATATACTAATATTTTAAGAGAAAACGAAAAAAAAGTCTACAATACGATTTATTACAAATTTTATTGTCACTATCTAATTAATAAAATTTAAGGAAACCCTATGAAACGTTGGTTATTTTTGCTTGTTGCAGCTTTGAGTGTAACGATTTATATAAGAAGTCTTGACTCGGGAAAAGTAGACTTAACAAACCCTCTCACTTCCTATAAAAAAGGGCATTACAGAAATGTCATAGAAATATTTGAAAAAGATTCTAATAAAGCTGACACTTTGGAATTGCAATATATTTGGGCTAGCTCTTATTTGGAGCTTAGAGAATACAATAAAGCATACGATCAGTTCAAAAAAATAGATGGAAACGCCCTGTTATCTTCTGCTGAGTACCAGGATATTTTTCCTTTTTATATTCGTCGCTATTTAAAATCTATCCAAAATCATGAGGACGCTGACACTATTGCTAACCTAGATGGAGATCAATTAATATCTATGGTTAGACAAGTCCCTCAAGACTCCCCTATACGTTCTTACTTAGATCAAGAATTGTTTTCTGCTCTATGGGGCAATCAAAATTACCTTGCTATGCTTCGTCTAAATAATAGAAATTTATCTCAGCGAGGAAAAGCATGGATAGCATTGGCGAATCAAGCTCTTAATCAAGCTTATAAGGTTAGCGATATTATTGATGCTCAATCTTATTTTGCAAATAATCTTGCTTATTCTAATATCCTCAAAACCCTAGACCCTGCTAATTTTAGAGCGAAAGGGGATTTAACGAATCTTGTAGAAATGAGCTTGAGACTTCCAGAATATAGGGGGAAAGCCTTAGATTTTGCAAAAAGGTATACGGAATTGACCAAAAACCTTGAATATCAAGCTTGGGTAAATTCTCGTGTTATGGCATTAAGTGGACAGAGAAAAGATGCCGCCTTATATTTGTACCAATATATTAAAGATAGCCCAAGGGTAAGCACCCATTTTTATACCAATACCCATGCACAACTTGTGAGACACCAATTAGACGATAAGGCTGACGAGATAGCTTTACTAGCTAATAAAATCCACAGACAAAATTTCTTCTTTCATTCTAAGGGAGGGATAGAATTTCACTCTAATCCTGATTATATCCTAGAATGGTACAAAACCTACTATAAAAATCTCTCCCCTGAGCAACATCTAGAAGTCCTCAGAGGCTTAATAAGAACGGATATTGTAAAAGCAGAAGAGGCAACGGATTTGAGTATTTCTTATAATATGAAAAACCCTCAATTTATTCTTATTCAAGGTTTAATAAAAGAACATTTGGGGAAGGAAGAAGAGGCTTACAAAAACTATCTTCGCCTCATATTTCAAGACCCTTTTGGTTATGCTGGGATTGTTGCTAAGGAAAAGGAAAAGAATTTAAGAGTATATTATAGAGATATTTTTGAAAAAGCTACCCAAAATATTATGGAGGAATTTCCTAAATTTTATGTTCAAGATAAATTAATGCTTTACAAATCTTTTTTGTTAGATGAAGAACTGGCAGAATTTATAGATGAAGAAGACCTTGCCCAAGCTCAAAAAGATTTTAATGATATTGTATATAAAGATATAAAACTAGTTCCTAAGATCCCTATTTTAGAAAAATATCCTGCTTCTCTAAGTAATCTTGCCTTAGAAACTCAAGACTATATAGAGAATGCTATCATAGAACAAATGAAAAATAATAAAAATTTTCATGACTATGCACGTTATTATTATAAATATAGTGATATTCTTACCAATAGTGATATAGGAGGCTATCTTACTTTTAGATTGTACTTTTATATTAGAGATAAACATGGGTATACCTATCTTCCTAATTACCCTAAAGAAATCGTAGACCTCACATTTCCTAAGCCAGAATTTGAACAAATTAAAGAATGGAGTGGGGGTGATGAAGACTTAGCTTACTGGATGCTCTCTTCCTTTATGGCAGAAAGTCACTTCAGAAAGAGAGTGTACTCCCAAGTAGGGGCCGTAGGCTTCGCCCAAGTAATGCCTTATACAGCCACAGATATTAAAAGATGGATGAAAAGACCAGATTTATCTAACTATGATTTTTATGACAATCTTCGTATGGGCATTTATTACCATAAAAAAATGTACGAAGACTTTGATAATGATATTATACTATCCTTAGCTGCCTATAATGCTGGCCCTACAGCCACTAATAGATGGCTTAAAAAATATGGTCATATCCAAGATAAATACCTTTTTATTGAAGCTATTAATTATAAAGAAACAAGAAATTACGTCAAGATTATCATCTACAATCATGGAATGTATCGTATTTTAAATGATTTCGACCTTTATTAAATCAAAAAAGTCTTTTATATAGTGTTATATAAAAGACTTTTTTTTTAGAACATAAACATTAAACTTACATTTCCAGATAAGGCACCTAATCCTTGCAAATCTTTCCACACTTCAGGAATCCCCTCTATGTAACGATAACTAACACCCAAGGATATATAAAAGATTTTTGCTACTCTAATATCCAAGGCGACTTCAGGAACAATAATAAAGGATGAAGTCTGTTCACCTGAAAAACCAAGGGTGGTTTTTGTGACCGTATTAAAACCTACTGCCCCTATGAGAGCTTGTATGCGTACAACAACAGGATCATTGGGGTTAAGGCGAAATCCTATAATCCCACCCCCATAAACAAAAGTGTAATACGAATCTGGGCTTAACTCTGGTGAAGTCATAGGTGTATATAGAGCCACCCCAAAAAAGAAATTGGCACCTAGATTAAAACCAAAACTAGGACCCCCTACTGTAAAAAAATGATCGTTTAAAGCACCAAATTCTTGTTGGTATTTTACCCAAAATCCAAAGGATAAACTCTTTTTAGATTGTACCTGCCCTTCTGTCAAAAGAGCGTGATTTTGGGAAATCCCCCCTAATAAAAACGCTACAAAAAAAATGCCCCTCAATTTCCACTGTATATTCATATAACCTCCATAAGTATACTTATCATAAAGATAAATACTCGTAGAGCCATAGTCAATATTTTAAGGGGTAGTAATTTGAAAAGAATAGTCTTCTGTTTCGTCGAAGTAAAGATTGATATGAGGGTCATAAAGATCCCCATGGTGACTAGAAAGAAGGATAAGATGATCTTTGGCTAAGGAAGAAATAAGGGCAACTATTTTTTGCCTATTAGACTTAGCTAAAAAAGATTCGGGTTCATCGAGAACAATAATTTTTCTTTTTAAAGCAAGGCTTCTCACAAAGCCGACGAGCTGTTTTTCTCCCCCAGACATTGTTTGACAATTTTTAACAAGTAAATGAGAAATCCCTAAATAATCAATAAGGGACTCATATTGGTCTTCCCCTTTAAGGTAGAGCCCTTGTTTAATAAAATCTTCTCCTGTTATTTCAGGAAGTCTCATGGACACCTGAGGAAGGTAAGAAATTTCTTGAGCAATTTCTTGTCGGGAAAGAGTCTTAACATCCTTATCATGTAAAGTGATTAGTCCTTGATAATTGTGATGCAGGTTAAGGATAGAACGTAGCAAGGTACTTTTCCCAGAGCCATTAGTCCCAGAAAGGAGAACCAGTCCTTTGTCTTTTAGGGGAAGAGAAGGAACTGTGAGGGAGAACTGAGAAAATTGTACGAAGTAATTACTAATATTTATCATAATATCTGTTTCCTTTTACTCTTATCATTTTTTTATATCTATGAAACAGTATAGAATATTTAAGAAGAATTTTCAAGCTAAGGATTGACGAAAAGTATATACTATGTTATAATATTCAAAACATATTATGTCTGTAGGAGGACAAATCTTTATGGCAAGCATCATTTACAATGATACCGAGCTAATGCGTAATCTCCTTGAAGCAGGAGTGCATTTCGGGCATCAGACCAAGAGATGGAACCCAAAAATGAAGCCTTACATCTTCACTAAAAGAAACGGGATTTACATCATAGACTTGCGTTACACCACGGAAAAGCTGAAAGAAGCTTATGCCGCAATGAAAGAAATCGCTGAAAAAGGCGGTCAGGTCCTATTCGTAGGCACCAAAAAACAAGCACAACATTCTATCAAAGAACAGGGTGCTCGTTGTGGAATGTACCACGTTAGTAAGCGTTGGTTAGGTGGTACTCTTACCAACTATGCAACTCTTAGAAAAAGTGTAGACAAAATGAAACGTTTTGAGCGTAAAATTGAAACTCAAGGTGATCAAATGATCAAACGTGAAAGAGTAGCTCTACAAAAAGATCTTGATCGTATGTTAGCATTTTACGATGGTATTCGTGATATGAAAAAACTACCCCAAGCTTTATGGGTAGTAGACGTGAAAAGAGAAATTAATGCTGTTCTTGAAGCTAAAAAATTAGGTATTAAAGTATTTGGTATCGGTGATACTAATATTGATCCCGACCTTCTCGACTACATTGTGCCAGGTAACGACGATGCTATTCGTTCTGTTGAATTACTTTCTTCTATTATGGCTGATGCTATTATTGAAGGGGCTGGTACTCATGCAAAAGTAGAAGGCACTTCTCTTGAAGAAGAATTTTCTGTTGATGTTGTAGAACAAACTATCTCTCATCCCACAACCTTAGACGATTCTGTTGATGAACTCGCTGAAGGTTATGAAAACATTTCTAAAGAGAAGTAAGGAGTAATCATATGGCTACTGTACCTATGGAAGATATCAAAAAACTAAAAGAAATGACTGGTGCTGGTTTAATGGACGCAAAACGTACTCTTGAAGAAACAAACGGTGATATCGATGAAGCCGTCAAAATCCTCCGTCAAAAAGGGCTTGCAAAAGCTAATAAAAGAGCTGATAACGAAGTAAAAGAAGGTTTTGTCACTTCTGCTCAAGAAGGAAAGAAATTTCTTGCTCTCCGTGTAAACTGTGAAACAGATTTTGTTGCTAAAACAGAAGTTTTTCAACAATATGCTGTAGAGGCTGCTAAAGCAGTTCTTAAGAGCAATCTTGCTCCTGGAACAGAATTGCCAGCTGATATTGATGAAGAACGTAAAGCCACTATTGCTAAATTAGGCGAAAATGTAATACTCTCTGAATGGAAAGTCATTGATGCTAAAGGTGATTTGTATCATTACACTCACAATAATAGAATTGTTGTAGCTATTGATTTTGAAGGATCTGTTTCCGACGAAATCAAGAAAAATATTGCTATGCAAATTACTTCTATGAATCCTTTAGGGCTCGTTAGAGAGGATATTCCACAAGATATCGTCGCTAGAGAATTAGAAGTTTATACTGCTAAAGCTAAAGAATCTGGAAAACCAGAAGCCGTTCTTTCTAAAATGGTAGAAGGAATGATGAAAAAATTCTATAGCGAAAGTATTCTTCTCGATCAACCTTTTGTATTCGATGAAAGCAAAACAATTGCTGAGCTTCTTGGCTCTGCTAAAATTAATGCTTTTATTAGAGTAAGTCTCTAAATCATTAAATCAAATAAAAACCCCTAGCTAAAAAGTTAGGGGTTTTTATGATTTTTATCTCATTAAATGAATAATTTAGCCAATCCTGAAACAGCATAGGCACAATACAAGAGAGCTGCTGCCATTACCATATTGAATGGTTTTTCATATTTTTCGAGGAATATGCTTAAAGCACTCCCCAGTCCCAACCAGAAACATAAAGAAACTGCTGTAACACTTACAAGGAAAGCTACTACTAGAGATATTCTTTGTATATCTTGAAAATAAGGGAAAACAAAAGTCGAATATACTGTTATAACAAAAAGGGTAGCCTTAGGATTGATAAATTGTAAGAAAAAAGAGGTGATAAAGATTTTATCTTCTGGAATAATACTTTGTTTTTTAGAATCTTTTGTTTTAGGTCTTACCATACTCCACGCAAGATAACAGAGGTATAAAGCCCCCAATACCCCTAATAAAGAAGAAATAGTAGGAAGTATATGAAATAACAAAGCGTTGAGAAGCCCTGTATAAATCAGTAAAACTGTGTAACCCAAGCTAGCCCCTATAATATATTTATAAGATTTTTTGAAGCCTAATTGCTTTCCTAATGCCATAATCATAATATTATTAGGCCCTGGAGATAGGGTAGACGAAATAGCTAAGGTAATAAAAGGGATAATGGGGTAACTCATAGTCCTAGACCTGCTATTAACTTATCAAGACCTGAAATAGCATAAGCACAGTATAAAAGAGCTAAAGCCATCACAATATTAAAGGGTTTTTCATACTTAGCAATAAAGTGGCTCATCGCCGTACCTAAGCCCATCCATAAACTTAAAGAGCAAATCATATTAAACATTAAAAACCCAATAAGAAGAGCTATTCTAGGAGCATCTTGAAAATAAGGGAAAGCAAAGGTAGATAATATCGTTAATCCAAATATCGTACCTTTGGGATTGATAAATTGCAGGAAAAAAGCAGTGACGAAAAGTCTCTCTTCGGGAATAAGAGATCTGTCTTTTTGATCAAAATCTCTTTTGGCTCTAACCATATTCCAAGCAAGATAACAGAGATATAAAGCCCCTAAAGCCCCAATATAGACAATAATAGAAGGGAGTACTCTATAAATAATACCATTGAAAATAGCTATTAATGTCAAGAGAGTTACGTACCCTAAATAAGCTCCTAGGGCGTATTTATAAGCTCTTTTAAATCCTAACTGTTTCCCCAATGCCATAGACATAAGGTTATTAGGCCCAGGAGAGTAGGTAGATGAAAGCACTAATGCTCCTAATGCTAAAAATGGATATTCCATAGTATTCCTCCTATAATAATCATTTCAAAAAAAGAAGTCCTACCATTGATATAGTAGGACTTCGTGATATAAACATCAATAGATTTAATAAGCTGAGAGTTTGTTAATATAAAGAGAGATGTATTTTTGGAAAAGTTTAGCTTTAGGCTCTTTCATGCTTTCTGCCTCAACCACAATCCTATCAACCCTAGTATATTCTAATTCTAAAATTTGTTCTTGGTATTTTTCTTGTTTTTCTTCAAAGGATTCATTAAAATTTTCTTCTTCTTCTTCTAATTGCTTTTCTAATGTTTTTACTTTCTTTTTTGATTCAGACTTAATCGTTTTGTTTAATTTTTTTAATTCTTTTATCGCTTCTTTAGAAATAGATGGGTCAGATATTTTATCTATATTGTCCACTAGTTGCTCTTGAGCGGCGGCCTGAAGATCGGTAAGCTCTGTTTGTAATTTATTAGTTTTATCAGAAAATTCTTGTACTTCTTGTTTTTTTCTGTCTTCTATAAGGAGAATTTCGTTACTTAGTATTCTATTGATTTCGAGAATATTCTTGTCAATTTTAATTGAATAAGTGTTTAAAAGCTCTTTATCTTCGCTCATGTAGTCTGTGTCTGTAACCACAAGATTGCTAATAATGGTATTAACCTCTTTTTGAGCTCTTTCTTGAGCTATATAGCTTCTTTCTCGATTGTCTTGTTCTGCACTAGCAGCAATAGCTCCTATAATACCAGCAGTGGCTACGGTAGCCCCAATAATAGAACCTGCCGTATTTCTTCTGTGGTAAGAACTTCGAGGGGCGTAATAAGAAGACCTGCGATTATAGGAAGATCTATGATAATAAGAGGGGCTGTGATAATAGGGAGAAGATACTGCTGCAATCGCTAATCCTGTAGTAATCATCGTTAATGCCGCTACTTGAGCTCCACTAGGGGAATTATTTTGTTGGGGGGTGATTTTGAGAGCGTCTATCTTCCCTAAAAGTCTTTGTATTTTTCGAGATTCATCAGACAAATCTCTAGTATCTATATAATTAGCATAGCTTAAATGTGTTTGGGAAACAAGCAATATTAGTACAAAAATATAAGATTTCATAAATACCTCCTAGATTTAATATAATAACATATTATACTATATTAATCAATCTTTAAATGGAGATAATAAGAAAACAGTAGCATATAAACGCTACTGTTTTCATTTGATTTTTAAATTTTTTTGTTTAAAAAATTAATGCACCCAACCTATACTCAAAGTCCCAGAAATAGAATTTTTCCAATAGTTAAGGTCATATAAACTTTCATTACTAAGATAACGGTAATTTACCCCAGCACTAATGACAAGAGATTTGAAAATATGAAAATCAATATGAAAAGATGGGGCTAAAGCAAAATATGCTTTATAATGACCACCTACCTTTGTAGAGGCGCCTCCTAATAGAAGAAAAGCTCTTGTTCCAACAGCTCCCCAAGTTTTTTTATAGCCTAACTGAATACCACCGTAGTAAAATTGTAAATCATTACCTATAAAAGAACGATTGGATTCGTAAGGGTAATTACCATATACGGCAAGCCCTACAGAAATTCCAAAGAAAGAAATCCCTAAAGAGACCCCTCCTAAGGTAAAGAAAGAATTATCTAAAGCACCTAGTTGTTGCTCATAAACTGCCCAGCCCCCGAGAAGCGCTTTTTTCTGTTCTTTTTTTTGAGCATAACTGAGATTGGCAGCTCCAAAGCTTATAAGGAAAATAGCCATTATAATCATTTTACTTTTCATTTAATATACTCCTCTTTATTAATTAGTATAATTAATAATACAATCTTTACTTTCTATCGTCAAATCAATCTTTTAAGAGTTGAAAAATATAAGGATCTGTAGTATAATGTTTTATAACAAGAATATAGTAGGAAGATTGATGAAAAAGCCACATATTTATATTACTTATACTAATACTGGGGCAGGACATAGCACCCCAGCTTTAGCCATAGCAGATCGAATAGAAGATCTGTACCCTAATAAATTTCAAATCACAACAAGTAATTTTTTCGATGATGTTGGTGAAAAAAAATTTAATAGACGGATAGAAAAGCAATGGAATTACCTCCTGAAGCACCCTCTAACAACTAAAATGATACTTTTTATGGGACATGTCTTTTATAAATGGACCCCTCGTTATATTCCTCTTTTGTTTAAAAGAGTATGGAAAAACTCTGTTAATTATATACAAGAAGTCCACCCTGATCTTTTGTTCACAACTCATTTTTTTACCCACACCTTAGCTCTTGATGCAAGAGAACACCACCAATTAGACTTTCCTATTATTGCTTTAAATCCTGATACCTTTGAAACTTTTCCCCAATGGGATAGAAGAGGGGATGTTCTTCTCGTCTGTTCTGATCTAGCTATCCAATCAGCTCGTAAATATGGGCATGAAGAAGATAAATTAATGCGCGTTCCTCAAGCTTTACGTAAAGAGTTTGAAGAACCTGTTCTTATAGATAAAAAATCCCTACAAAAAGAATATGGATTGAGAGAAGATGCTTTTACCATTTTAATGAGTGACGGAGGACAGGGAATAGGACTTATGCTCCAAACCATAGGGCAAGTTATAAAAATTTCAGCTCCTATTGATATTATTGCTATATGCGGTAGAAATGAAAAACTATACCGCAAACTACAAAAGATAAAAAAGCATCTTATAGAGTCAGAAAGTAACATTAAAATAGCCGTTTTCGGTTTTGTAGATAGTATCACCCCTTTCATTCAAATTAGCGATCTTTTTATCGGGAAAAGTGGCCCAGCCTCTGTTTTAGAATGCCTAAAACTAAGATTACCCGTGATCGTGAATTTTACAGCCAATTCTGCAGAGAAAAAAACAGCAGAATTTTTTACCAGTCAGAAGGGGATCCTTTCTTGTACTAATCTATTTAAAATATCTTCTCTTGTGGAAAATCTTATCTTGTGCCCTGCTCAGCTAGAAGAATTAAAAGAAAATATTTCTCACTTAAATCTATTCCAAAATGGAACAGACCTTATTGCCAAGGTTATTGTTCATACTCTAGAAAAGTCTGAGTTTATAAAAGATGAAGATATGATTTTAAAAGCCTTAATAGGGGAATAAACTACCAAAAAAGAGTGTCATTAGGAGCTAGAATGGAATCTTATTTTTCTCATGATACCACATTTTTTAATCATTTAAAATATTTTTATGAACAATACCCTCTCTCTACTCAAGGGAATGCACAGCTTGTGTTTGAAGAAAACCAAAAAGAAATTTTTGAACAAGCTGTCTACTGTTTTCTTACTCCTGCTACCAAATCTGATTCAGCCGACATTACTTATAAAGAATTATTCTCTAATAATTTCTTTTACAAAGCTAGTCTTGAAAAAATTGCAGATTGTCTTAGAAAACCCCCTTATATTCGTTTCCATAATCAAAAAGCTGAGCGTCTTGTCCTGTGGAGAGAGCGGGGAAGAGAACATATAGAAAATTTTCTATCTCTAAACACTCCCGCAGAACAAAGACAATACCTTGTAGACTATGTAAAAGGCATGAACTACAAAGAAGCTAGCCATTACCTTCGTAATATAGGACGTAGCGGTGATCTCGTGATTTTAGATAGGCATATTATTAATTTTATGAAAGATGTGAAAATCCTTCCCCTAGATACCACTATAAACCAATTATCTAAAAAGTACCTCTCATGGGAAAAGCTTTTTTATGATTTTATACACAGTGATTTATGGATACAGAATGTAGGGCACTCTACCATCCCAAGAGCAGATTTTGCGATATGGGCAGCTAGTGTTAAGAGAGCTGATCCTCAAATCCCCTTAGAAAGAATAATGATTCTAAAATAGAGGTTGTCTTATGAAAGCATTGGATTACATTTTATCTTATAGCCATACTCAAAAAAATCCCAAAGAAATATACCCTGTCCGTGTTTATAATCTCCTAAAAAGTCTGGACTATAATCCTGACAAAATACAGTATGTTCATGTAGCAGGCTCTAAAGGTAAAGGCTCTCTAGCTCAAAGCTCTTTTGAGTTATTAAAAGCCATGGAGTATAAAGTGGGTTTATTTGTTTCTCCTCATATCTTCGATGTGAGAGAACGATTTGTTACTTCTGATGGCATGATTTCCGAAAACCAGTTGATTCTCCTTATAGAACGTTTTGCTCCTGTCTTAGAAACCCAAAAATTTCATTTTTTTGAGGTTTGCTTATTTTTAGCCCTCATATTTTTTGAGGAAGAAGCTTGTGAGTATACCGTCTTAGAAGCTGGGGTAGGAGGTCGGTATGACCCTACTAATTTTTGCACACCTTTTGTCTCTTTATTGGGACATATCTCTATAGAACACAAAGAGCTTTTAGGAGATAGTTTAGAAGAAATAGCTTTTGATAAAGCTGGGATTATTAAAAAAAATGTTCCCGCTTTTAGTGTTGACCAAGATGAAAATGTTAAAGAAGTTTTTCTAACAGAGGGCAATGTCCACTTTTATTCTGATATCTGTTCTGTAGAAAATTTAACAATTTCTGACAACTATACCGGTAATTTTGACCTTAAAATACAAGATCAACTTATCTATAATATTAACCTCAACCGCATAGGGCAAGCTCATATTAAAAATTTCTGTCTTGCCGTTGTGGGGATTATGAGTAAATTTCCTTTGATTTCTTATGATATTATTAGAGAAGTAGCAGAGAAAAAAATCCCTTACAGAATGGATCTCGTCCACCCCGATATTATTATAGATACTGCTCATAATGATACCTCATTCCAAAATCTCATGGAGACTTTGGAATCTTGGATGAATTGGAAAGATATTACCCTGTGCCTTACTATCTTAGAAGAAAAAGATATTCAAAAAATAACAAGTATTTTAATACAATATAAGAGTATCGTAAGATGCATTAAGGTTTTTGATTTTGATGCCCGTAGTAATAGAAAATCCCGTGGTCTAGCTTTATTGGCTCTTTTAAAAGATGATTTTACCCTGGAGTATACTTCTGATTTGAGAACTCACCAAATAAAAAAAGCCCCTTTAGAGAGGCTCGTTTTTGCTGGGTCTTTTTATAGCGTTAGTATTATAAGAGATCTTCTTAAAGATCAAAATCTATGTAATTAACTTCTTCTTGTTTGTCTATAAAACTAAAAAATTCTTTTGTTGTAGCTGTAAGAAATAACTGAACCCCTAAACTGTTTATTTTATCAAATATTCTTTTTCTTTTTGAAGGGTCTACTTCTAAAAGAGCATCATCCACAAGAAGAATAGGCTTACGCCCTAAGGTCTCTTCGATAATTTCTACAGAGCCAATTTTAAGGGCAAAGGAAAGAGTGCGATTTTGTCCCTGTGATCCTGATTTAGCTGCAGGAAGGTCGTTAATTAAAATTGTGATATCATCTCTATGTGGCCCTTTCGTCGTATGTTTTCTTCTCAAATCATCGCTACTACTATCTTTTAAAGCTTTTTTCAACCCTTCCTCTATATTTTGAGTTAATTTGAAGTTATTAAAATACTTGAGATTAGCAGATCCTTTGGCTAACTCTGCATAGAGAGTTTGAACTTTGGGGATTAGTAGCTTGACAAAGGCTAGTCTTTTTTCTATAATTTTAGCACCACTAGTAATAAGAGCTTCGTTCCATAAATTAGCATGTTTGGGATCTTTTTTTAGGGAGGCATTTCTTTGTCTAAGAGCTCTTTCATAAGTAGCTAAATAATCACTATATTCATGGTCTCTTAGGGCAATAGCTGCATCAAAAAATCTTCTTCTTGTATCAGAAGAACCAGTAGCAAGAAATATATCATTGGGAGAAAATGCCACTATTGGATTGTAAACTCTTAATTTATTAGCTGGTATAGCTTCTTCATTGAGTGTAAGTTGTTTCTTTTTTTCGGTAATGGTTCTCGCTATCATATCTCCATCAAAGGATCCTTGAATGAAAAATCCTTCGGCGTTTCTATAGGTTAATTCTTTCCTATCACCCGTACGGAATCCTCTATTAGAAGATAGGAGATAGACTCCTTCCATAAAATTAGTCTTACCTGCTCCATTTTCACCGATAAGACAATTGATTTTATTGAAAGATTTGATACGCAGCTCAGGGAAAGAACGAAAATTGATTAGTTTTAAATCTTCTAAAAACATATATTCCTCAAAATAGCTTTATAGTATTATACACAAGAATTGCTCTTTCTGCAATAAAAAAGAATCCCCCCTAAAATAGGAGGGATTCTTATAATTTTTATAAGAAACAAGATGCTTAAACGCCACCTTTACCGTGTAGGTTTTCTCTGTCGAATATTCTTTCCATAGGAGTAACAACTTTAGTAACACGAATGGAGAAGTTTTCGTCAATAACCACAACCTCACCAAGAGCGATAAGTTTATCGTTAACTAGTACGTCTACAGGCTCTCCAGCAAGTTTTTCTAATTCTACGATAGATCCTTCCCCAAGATTGAGAATGTCCTTAATGGTCATACGAGTACGTCCTAATTCTACCGTAACACGCATAGGAACATCAAGAAGCAAGGCTAGATTGTCCAAAGGCTCAACAACACCGTGAGGACTAAATTGTTGGAACTGAGCAGGGGCCATATTAATAGCATTACCACCAGAACCACTAGATACTGAGCCTTCCCCTAAATCTCCTCCATTAGTAGGCGCTGTAGGGGCTGGAGCTAGTAAACGAGCAATGCTTTTAGCCGTTCTCATAGAAGTGATAATATAGCTAGGATAGGAAGCCCCATCAATAGTAAGGTGAATCCCTACTCTTAATAAAGGTCCTGCTGTCGTAATAAAATCTGTTCCATTGTTATATCTTTGTGTTTCTGTAGCACCAGGTCTTATATCGCTTTTAACATTATCAGATAACACTTTAACGTCTGATGCCATACAGGTAGATATTGCCTCAGCAAAAGCATCTGTAATGTCTTCATTGAGCTCTGTTGCCTCAGATTGTAGAATACTATTACCAATACTAAGAACTGTTGTTTCAGGCGCAAAAAGTGTCCAATCTCCTGATAAATTAGCCCCTGTAATAGTAGCATTAGCCCCTACAAGTGGGGAAACAAATTCTTCAGCGAATTTTGCTGCTGTACCTGTGTTAAGATTTATTTGATCCAAGGTTATGGAAGTGTTAGCTAATTGACCAAGTGTACTGGCTCTAGCTGTTCCCATACTTTCAAATATTTTTGTTAATAAACTTTCTTCCGAAGAGCTTAAGGTATCACTATCTACGCTTTCTATAGACGATCCAGTCAATAATGCATCCAATTCTTCTTGAGATAATACAGAATCACTCATAAGTGCCTCCCTAAATTGTAAAAAATTCCTCTTTTCACCTAAATAATTTTCGGAATTATTTTAAAAACATTTAGAGAAATGGTATAAAAAAGTTTTATTTTTTTGGTTTTCATTCAAAAAACCGTATATAATATAGTATATAAAAACTATAAAGTTGATTTTTCTAACAAGTTCGTCTATAATATTTTCAGTTATTTGAATAAGGTTAGAGTAAAAATGCCTAAAAAAAATACTTTTTCTGAGGGTCCTTGGTTTGTATATATAATCCTCTGTGAAGGTGGCAGCTTATATACTGGGATTGCCAAAGATATAGAAAAGAGATTCAAGCTCCACTTATCTGGAAGAGGAGCAAAATATACAAAAATTCATAGACCCTTATCTATTGTACACAAAGAAGAGTATTCCGACCATTCTTCTGCTATCAAAAGAGAAATACAAATAAAATCATACCCCGTAAAACAAAAGAGATCACTTGTTGATTTATCATAATTTAAGTAATAAAAGGGAGTTTTTTATGAAAAAAACATTATTGGCTTTAGTGGTATTATTCACAGCTAACGCTACTCACGCAGCACAAAATTATGCTGTAGGAAATGCTATTCTAGGAATAGGAATAGGAGCTGGTTCTGCTAGTGTTTACCCCCTAGGTCCCCCTATGTTGTCCATCCAACCATCAGCTGAAGTTATTTTAGGTGCTTGGAACAAAAATATAGGTATCGCTATGGGTTTCACACTAGATTCTAGTTTGAATTTTTTAGGAAACGGTTTTACAGGCACGCTAGCCCCTATGGCTACGCTACATCTCACCCTTCTACCTAAATTTGATTGGTATGTATCTTTAGGCTTGGGTATTCAATTTGTACCAGATGGAACACGAGGTTATTACTCCTTCCACGCTGGCTTCGCAACAGGGTTTAATATCGTTGTACATAAAAATATTCTTTGGAATATAGGTCTAGCAATCCATGCTGATCAATTCTTTGGTACCACAGGGCTTAAATTCCGTTTTGGCGATGTCAAAAATATTAAATTATAAGGGTTTTGTAATCATAAAAAACTCATTTTATATGATTATATTTATCATGTTTTCTTGTTTTTAATCATTTAGAGTCATTTTTTTGATCATTGTTTCATTTTTTGACATATTTCTTTATTTTTTGAACCAAACTTCTTAATATAAGATTTATAAAAAGCTCTGAGAAATGAACAGAACTTAAAAAATACAAATCTCCACTAAAAAACCACCCCTATTTAAGAGGTGGTTTTTTTAATTTTGATTAATGAGAGGGGGCTAATTGATTTTCACGGATATTAATATCCATACAATTTTCAATTTCTCCACATAGGATTTTTTCTATCATATCACAGGCTGAATCGATAGAAGGTAAAAGGTTTTTAACCTCATTTTTAGAAAAGGAAGAGAGAACGTAAGATTCTAAAGAACCAAATTCTGGTCTACCTATCCCAATACGCACTCTAGGGAAATCATCGGCTTTAAGAAACTTTATTAAAGATTTAATCCCATTATGTCCGCCTGAAGAGCCATATTTTCTAACAGATAGATTTCCGAATTCTAAATTAGCATCATCACATACCACAATAATATCTTGAGGTTGTATTCTTAGAAAACTAGCCATATATAATACCGCTTCTCCACTAAGATTGATGAAGGTTTGAGGTTTTAGAATAATGATTTTTTCATTATTAAAACGCATCTTACCAATGAGAGATTTTTTCTTTTTGATATCAATAGAGACTTTATGCCTTTTAGCTAACTGATCTAACACAAGAAAGCCTAAGTTGTGTCTCGTTCTTGAGTAGGAATCACCTGGATTCCCTAAGCCTACAATAAGTTTCACATTTTCCCCCTACTGTATTTTCAAGAATCTCCCCAAATTAGATTCTAAAAAAATATATATATTAATTATTTTAAATGTGTTTTATTCTATTTTATTTTACTTCCGTAAGAACCGTCCCTTTGTTCGTAAGGATTTTACAAGTTTTAGGAATATCTAAATCTCTAATAATAACGTTTTTCTTACGTTGAAGTCCAGAAATATCATAAGTGATTTTAATGGGCATATTTTCTGGGGTACCTCTAAGAAGAACTTTTCTTACGAAAGTAAGAAGACTTCCCCCTTCACGTACTCCTACAGGATTACCTAAAAATTCAATAGGAACCAAAGTAGTGTATTCTACTTTAGGTGCCATTACACAAAAATCAATATGTATAAAACGACGAGAAAGAGGATCAATTTTGTAATCTCTGACAAAAACATTATAGCTATTAGAATCCACTTTTAAGGAAAAGGCTATATGTCTTTCGTTTACAGCAAAAAGCTTTTCAAAAGCAACGTAATCAATAGAAACGTTTACGTTTTCCTTAAGGGTGGGTCCGTATACTACTGCTGGTAAACGGAACTCAGCTCTTAGTTTGTTGTTAGCACTTTTCGTGCCAAGGGTGCGAATTTGTCCTACTAACTCTGTAGTGGACCATTTTGATGTAGCCATGAAGGCCTCCTCTGGGTATCGGTTTAAGGCAACCTACAACCAGCTTAGCTTTTTTAGCTAAAGCAGATGCATTGTTACAATTATACATAGTATAGCATATAAGCCTATACAATTCAAGATTATTCTCTCTTTTATTATATATTGCTGAGAAAAGAAAAGTCGCTTTTTGTTTTCTTGATACTATAAAGTATTTTTGAAAAATTCCGATTTTAATTATAGCCTACTTGTATAATCTTTACACTATTATAAGATTGCGAGAAAAAGGATAGGAGGGAATGGTGCTAGTAAATAATGAAATCAGCAGAGAATTGTCTGATATATTAACCCAAATGAGAACTATTGTGGAGAAGATTTTAATAATAGAAGATGAAAAATATGAAGCAATTAAAGAAATGAATATTGAACCATTGATTGCTTTAAATGAACAAGAAGATGAACTTGTATTTCAAATAGATTCTTTAGAAACTAAAAGACTAAATGTTATAGAGTCTCTCTCTATGCACTATGGTTTTTCCATAGATATTGCTGTAGTAGCTTTGGCGGATTTCCTTCCTCAAGAAACAGGGCAAGAAATCCTTCACCTTAGTAAAGAAATAAAAAGTATTTGCGAACGACTAGGAATCATTACAGAAAGAAATGAATACCTCCTCGCTAATAGCACAGAAATGATCACTCAAATCTTAGAATTAGTACAGGGCAATACTCATGACCAGTACAACCAACATGGCTCTAGTATGGAGAATAAAAAGTCTCAAATACATATGTTAGACCAAATAGTATAAAAAATAAAAATCTTGTGTTATAAGGGGTAAGAGGCTTATAACATAATATAAGATAAAGAGGGGAACAAAAATGATTTCTTCATTTTTAGGATTGGAGATGGGCAGAGGTGCCCTTCAAACCACTCAAAAAGGCTTACAAACTGTAAGTCATAACCTACAAAATCTCAATACGGAAGGGTTTACAAGACAACGTGTCACCCAAAAAACAATGCCCGCCTTATTTCCTGCTGGTATGAATAAACCTAGTATGCCAGGACAACTGGGAACAGGGGTTACCGTAGAGGAAATTACTCGTATTCGTGATGTTTATTTAGATGATAGAATTGTTTTTGAAAATGGAGGCTTAGGATTCTGGGAACAGAAGAAAACAATGCTCCACCAAATGGAATCTATCTTCAACGAACCCGGTAACGCTAATATCAGAACAGAACTAGAAGCATTTTGGGAATCTTGGCAAACAGTATCTGAAAATCCTTCTGATGATGCGGCTCGTATTCACTTGTTAGAACGAACTAAAACCTTGAACGAGAGTTTTAAATCTCAACATTACAATCTAAAAGATATGCAAACCCAAACCAATGCCCTTGTAGAACAAAAGGTTAATAGAATTAATAATATCGCTGAAACCTTGGCTGTACTCAATACCCAGATTAAAAAACAAGAGCTTGCTGGCGATAATCCTAATGACCTTTATGATAAAAGGGATCTTCTTATTGATGAATTGTCTACTTTAGCAGATATTCGTTTAGAAAGAGATAATGTAAAAGAGTTTATTGTTTATATTGGAGCAGAAAAATTAGTACAAGGGGAATATGCTGCTAAAATTGAAGCCTTCGAAGACCCTACTAATAAAGGTTTTGTAACACCTAGATGGCAACAAACAGGACAAAATGTCGTTATTGGTTTAGGAGAAATTTCTGGCTTAGTAGAAGTAAGAGATGTAGACCTAGATGATATGATGACTCGTTTAGACGAGCTTTCTTATAGTGTCGCTGATTCTGTCAACGCTATCCATAGAGAAGGTTTTGGGCTCAATGGAGAAACAGATAATGCTTTCTTTAGAGAGTTTAGCCTTGCTAAAAATGCCGAGGGCGCTATTGACTTTAATGAAGATGGTGTTTTAGATGCCACTGCTTTATATAGAGTAACAGGTTCTGAAAAAATAACTTTAGATACTATCATGGGAACGAACGGGACTATAAACTTTGGGGCGATGAGACCTAATGGAAATGATGTTACTATTGATTATACGGCTAGTGAAACTGTAGAAACTGTTATTGATAAAATTAATAGATCCGGAGCTGAAGTTACTGCTTTCCTAGATCATACAGGGCGACTATCTATTAAAGCTCAGGCGACTAAAGATAAAAATGTACCACAATTTATGCTACGCCATTTGGAAGATTCTGGTGGATTTCTTACAGGAATCGCAGGTATCTTAGCTAATAGTGGGCAAGATGGAGCTTTTGACTGGCAAAATCCCACTTCTATAGAAACTTTAAATATGCCTAGAGAATTAATTTCTCTTACCCCAGAGATTAATGCAGCAGGATGGATGGGACTAGATGATGCTGTTGCTTCTAGACCAGAAGGAATAGCCGCTGGGCAAGGATTCGATACGACAGGAAATGGAAATCCTGATACACTCACAGGATTCAACGATAATAGAAACGCTCTATCTATGGCGAATCTTCGTTTTAATACGATTATGACAGGAAGAGCAGCAACTTTTGATGATTATTTTCAACAAACTATCGCCAAGGCTGGTACTTTATCAGAACAAGCTATACGCTCTTTTGATAAAACAGAGGCTGTTTCTAAATCCCTAACAGGAATGAGGTCTAAGATATCTGGAGTCAGTGTAGATGAAGAGATGACTAAGATGATCACCTTACAACATGCTTACAATGCCGCAGCTCGTCTTGTTTCTACTACGGACAGATTGTTAGATGTGATTATTAATAGAATGGGTGTATAAGATAAGAATTAAGAGAGGTAATGTATGTTAGGAAGAGTAACTCCCGGCTATATGCAAAATGATTTCTTGTATAATATCAAAAATCAAGCAGAAACCATGCAGAAAAAACAAACGGAATTAAGCTCTGGTTTAAAGGTCAATCTCCCTAGTGATGACCCTGCTAATATGATTAACTATATGAAGTGGGAAAGTGGAAAACAAGATATTGCTAAATTCAACAATATTATTGGTTCTTATAAAAATAAAATGAATATTGTAGATGGACATTTAGGTTCTATGGGAGATTCTCTCCATAGAGCACGAGAATTAGTAGTTCAAGCGGCTAATGGTACCTACACTAAAGAAGATAGAGTGGCTATGTCTACGGAAATTGATCAAATTATTCGCCAATTAGTAGCCGATGCTAACTCAGAATATAAAGGCAATCCTCTTTTTGGGGGGACTTCTACTCGTACTCAGCCTTACCGTATCACAGAAAATGTAGATCCTAGTAGTAACACCCCTCTAGTAAGTACTGTGACTTATTTTGGTAATGCTCAAGAAAGAGTGATGGATATAGGTAAAAATGATAGAATCACCTCTGCATTACCAGGGACTTCGATTTTTGAAACAACAACAACTACCATAAACGGTAATAGAGATGTAAGTGGTTATGTAGCGTCACAAGATTCTCGTATCCTGATAGAAGGGGTAGAAATCCCTATTCTTACAGGGGATAATCTTGAGACTATTGCTCAAAAAATAAACAATACTGAGCTTTCTGTAAAAGCAACCATAGAAACAAATGGTGATGGTATTTCTAACTTTAGATTGACTAGTATTTCTGCGAGACAACCTTGGCTTCAAGATATTAGTGGGGGCACAGTGCTCCAAGATTTAGGAATTATTGATGCAGGAACAGAAGGTCCTCGTAACTATTCAACAGAAGCTCTTGTCCAAAAAGAATCCATTTTTGATACCTTGATTAATGTGAAAGATCAATTATTAGAAGATGATGTCTTGGCTTTGGGTGGAGCTAGTTTGGGGCAAATAGACCAAAGTTTTAGTAATGTTCTACGTTATAGAACTTATACAGGAGCTGTAACGGAGCGTTTGGAAAAGACTTATGCTCGTAACGAAACAGAGGCTTTATACCTAGCCGATTCTGCGGCTAATGCTATTAATACTGATTTCACCAAAAGTGTTACAGAATTAAAAATGGCAGAATTTGCTCATCAAACAGCCTTAAACATAGGTGGGAGAATAATGCCTACGACTTTAATGGATTTTTTACGATAAAGTAAAAAAATTGAAAGATTGATAAAATAAATAAAGTATATTATACTAATATAACATTCGGAGGATTAGTTGTGGTCAAAGTGAAAACGAGAGAGCATGGTGAAATTCAAATTCCTGAAAACAGCGAGATTGTGTTTAAGAAAGCGATTTTTGGTTTTGAGCATATAACAGAATATTATCTTATCCCCTTAGAAGAACCAGAACAGTTTACTTTGTTACAAAGTAAAGACGATGAAAATGTTTCTTTTATGTTGACTCGCCCACGATTGTTCTTATCAGACTATGTTTTAGACATTGATGATAAAGATGCAGAACTATTGGAAATAGAAAGTCATGACGATGTTATTGATTATGCTATTATCACCATTCCTGAAAAAATTGAAGATATTACTATGAACATTTTAGGTCCTTTGGTAATTAACACAAAAAATCGCTATGCGATACAATCTGTTTCTAATTGCCCTTTGTACAGCACTAAATGTGGTTTGTTCCAGAAAAATGAAGAATTGGTAGTTGAAGAGTCCTAGTAATCACTACTGATTTAGAATAATATAAAACTAATTAAAATTGACAATAAATCAGGTTTTTTGAGAAAATCTAAAGGAGGGAATGTGCTTGTTTTATCACGGAAGGAAAATGAGTCCATTATCATCAACA
The DNA here is from genome assembly GCA_947038195.1 of uncultured Brevinema sp. Lineage (GTDB taxonomy): Bacteria > Spirochaetota > Brevinematia > Brevinematales > Brevinemataceae > Brevinema_A. Next base: position 35,919 of record CAMQVI010000005.1, on the reverse strand, counting down.
ACGAGATAGAAATAAAGATCATCCATATCAAACCCGACCAAGTTAAGATAGGAATTGTAGCCCCTAAAGAGGTGAGGATCTTTCGTCAAGAGATATTTGAAGAAATCATGAAAGAAAACCAAAAAGCTCAACAAGCTGGTTCTATATCTGATTTAAAAGAGCTTATGAAAAAGAAAGATAAAAAATAGATTTGTTTATTTTGAATGTTTTCAAATATATTTAAAAGAAAGAAGTCAGTCTTGCAGTAATATTATTAAATAGTATATAATAATAAAAATTCATTTAAAATGTTTAAGGGAGGATGTTTCATGAAAAATATAAAATATCTATCAATGTTAGCCTTATCACTATTTATGGTAGTTTCTTGTAAAGGAGAAACTAAACCCACCGATTTGGCTGTAGAGGCTATGGAAAGAGCTAGAGCAGCAGAAGCTGAAATCTATGCTTCACAAGAATATAAAATTGCAGAAGATCTTTTCAATCAAATGAATGATGCCATAGAAAATGAAAACAACGATGTAGTCAATGGATTGGCTGAATCAGTAATCATCGCTGCTAATAATGCTACCGAGGCCGCAAGACGAAATAAATCCACTACTCTTATTGCTCAATTAAAAAAAGTCTTAACTACTGCTCAAGAACTGGGATTGGATACCAATAACCCAGATATCTACAATACTGCTACTCAAAGTTTAATTGATGCCGAAAACTATTACACCAAACCTGACTATGAGAATGCAAGTGCTGCCGCTCAAAGAGGATTGGAGGCTATTGCACCTCTATTAGAAGGACAAGAAGCTATCGCTTTAGCCAATCTTAATAGAGCTAGAGAGCTACTCTCAAGAGCTTACAGAACCACAGATTTAACCCAAACAGAAGTTCCATTGACAGAAGTATCTAATATGATTGAACAAGCTGCTGGCGAATACCAAAATAAAGAGTACGCTAACAGTCTTCAAACTTCCCAAACAGCTATAGACATAATAGAAGAACTTATGCAACAATACCCTTCTGATGGAACTATTTCTATTAAAGTAGATCCTAATGCAGAAAACCTTCAACTACAAGCTTATGATCTTATCCGTCGCTTAGGAAATACTATTGAGTTTATTAAAGAGAATGAATACTTTGAAGATGTTTACCCAACATCCTCCAGAGCTTTACCTCTTACTCCTTTAGTTCCTGCACAGCCCATAGGTGAAGAAAGTGCTGATATCACTAATTCCAATATTGAAGTTGAAAACGCTGATATGACTAATTCCAACGATGAAGATATAGAAATTTTCCTTTACGAAGAAGAGGAAGTAGTAGAAGAAGCCGTAGAAGAGGTAGACACAGAAGAAATCAATGTATCCTTCAATGCTACTGTTGAAAAATTAGAAGTAAAAGCACAAAATATGGATACTAGAGAAGAAGTTATTACTTTGATAATGATAGAAGGTTTTTATACAGAATCAGAGAGTGCTTATAACGAAGGTAACTATATTAATGCTATCGATCTTTCTAGAGAAGGGCTCAGACTTTCTGAACTCTATTTAGCTGGACAAACACTCAAGAATCACACTGTTACCAGAGGTGATACCTTGTGGGGCATTTCTGGAAGCTCTTATAAAAATAGTTGGTTATGGCCTAATATTTGGAGAGCGAACAAGTTATTAATTAAAGATCCTGATCTTATTTACCCTGGTCAAATCTTTAGAATTCCTCCAGCCCCAACCACCCCTAAGTAATATTTATTAATTAAAAGCCTCTAGATTTTCTAGAGGCTTTTTTAATTTTAAAATCACTCTACAATTTCCTCGTACTAAGAAATTATCTATTACTTATGATAAATTGGAAATTTGTCTAAAATATGTTATACTTAATAAATATTATACAAATAGGACACTCTATGAAAGTATCTATCGCTCAAATCAATCCTAGATTGGGGGATTTTAATTATAATAAAGAGAAAGTGCGAACGGCTATCCATAAAGCCTTAGAAGAAAATGCTAATATTCTTATTATCCCTTTTGGGGCTATTTCTGGATTTCCTCAAGGAAATCTTATGGCTTCTGATGACTTTCGTAAGGGAATGAGGGAAACGATTAACTCCTTGGCTAAAGAGACAGTTGATAATGACTTATCTGTTTTTATAGAAGGTCAAGAAGTTTTAGCCAATGGTCTTGTTAATACAGAGCCTACTGCAGGAGAATTTCTTACCCAAAGCAACCCTCTTCCTTCTATTTTTAATAAAAAAAACTATGATATATACGTTAATTTAGGGCCTAAAATATTTGAAAAAAATAGAGCAGAGGCTCATGAACTAGAGTTAAAACTTTTAGCTAAAGAAAAAACATCTTGGGTGTTCGATGTTAATCTCGCTGGTGCTACGGATGAAATCCTCTACACGGGTCTCAGTGCCATCGTATCTCCTCAAGGAGAATTCTTGACACGATTAAAGTATATAGAAGAAGATTTTATTACTGTTGATTTGGAAAATCCTCATGAAAACTACCCTATTTCTGAAATTCCCGCTGGGGAAGAGATTATAAAAGTATCTATTGTTAAAGGGATTAAAGATTACTTTGAAAAAAATCATTTTAAGAAAATTCTCGTATCTGTGAGTGGAGGTATTGACTCTGCTCTCGTTTTAGCCTTAGCCTCTGAGGCTGTAGGATCAGAAAATATCTCTGCTGTTTATCTCCCTTCTCGTTTTTCTTCTGAAATAAGTAGAGAAGAGGCGCAGTTACTTTGTAGTAATTTAAACGTTCCTCTCAAAGAAATACCTATAGATTCTTTTCATCAGCAATACCTAGATCAATTAAACTTTTTAGAAGATGGAAATCCTATATGGAAAGAAAATATACAAGCTCGTATTCGGGGCAGTATCGTAATGAGCATCGCAAACGCTGAAGGCTCTCTCGTTTTAGCAACAGGAAATAAAACCGAAATTGCAGTAGGGTATTGTACCCTTTATGGAGATACTTGTGGGGGACTAGCCCCTATTGCGGATTTGCTTAAAACAGAAGTGAGAGCTCTTTGTCGTTATCTAAATTACCAGTATAAAAAAGAAATCATCCCTGAACGGACTATCACAAGACCTCCTAGTGCAGAGTTAAGAGAAAATCAAATAGATGAAGATTCTCTCCCTAATTATGAATTTTTGGATCAAGTTTTATTCTTACATTGTGAAGAAGGATTAGATTGTCATCAAATTATCGATCAATTAGGACGACAAGAAGAGGTTTTAAGAATATTCACCCTCTTGTATCAATCTTCTTATAAAAGGAAGCAATTGGCTATGGGAATCAAAATCTCTAAGAGATTCTTTGGGCTGGATTGGCATATCCCTAGCACGGTAGCTCCTTGGTTTAAAATATAAATATAAAAAAAAGCTCGATAATATCGAGCTTTTTTTTATATTAGTTTTTGTATCACTTCTCTTAATTCTTGGACAGCTTTATCGATAGTTTCATTTTTAAGTACTAAATTATAAAAACCTTTATGTTCCATTTCTTCAGAAGCATTACTAAGTCGTTTTTTTAAAGACTCTTCGTCATTAGTACCTCTGCTACGAAGTCTCTTTTCTAATTCTTCCATAGAGGGAGGTGAAATAAAAACAAGATAGGCTTTTTCTCCAAACATCTTTTGAATACGTAGTCCACCCCTAACATCAATATCAAGAAGACAATGTTTTCCATCTTCCCAAATACGATAAATTTCAGATTTCAGAGTTCCATAGTAATTATTATGGACTTTTTCCCATTCTATAAAATCGCCTTTTGCAATAAGATATTCAAACTCTTCTTCTTTAAGAAAATGATAATCTACCCCATCCTTTTCTCCAGCACGGATTTCTCTCGTGGTAGCCGAAATAGAAAAAGATATGTTCTCTCTAAAATCCTCTATGATTTTTTTGTATATGGTGGTTTTACCGACGCCACTAGGACCAGAGATCACAAAAATATTACTCATTTATTTATCCTTATACAATATTTCTGAATTGTTCTCTCATTTTTTCAACTTCACTTTTGAGAATAATAGTTTGCTCTGTAATTTCAAAATCAGAAGATTTAGAGGCTATTGTATTAACTTCTCTATTCATCTCTTGCCCTATAAAATCTAATTCTTTAGAACCATCTTTTCTTTTTCCCACTAAAATATCTTTCATCACTCGAATATGATTATCAAGTCGGACTACTTCTTCATTAATAGCAGTACGAGAAGCAAAAAGCTCTACTTCTACACTTAGGCGTTCTTCTGGAGTTTTAGTTTGGGTGACTTCTCTCACTCTTTCTTTTAAGTTTTCTTTGTATTTTTCTAACACTTGTGGATACTGTTTTTTGATAAAAGAAAGAGAGTTTTCCATAGTAGTTAAAGAAGCATTCACATCATTAACCGTACTTTCGCCCTCTGTCATCATCATAGGAAGCATCTGGTCTATGAGCACATCCAGCTTATCTAAAAATAGCTTTAAGACACTCTCATCAACATCACTCATATCGACATTAAGAACCTGAGGAAGAGACAATAGCTCTCTCATCGTTATAATATCAGAAATATTTAATTCTTGTGCTAGTTTTTGACTTTCTTCTAAATATGCTTTGGCAAGAGGCTTATTTATCAAAGAACTCTTAGAAAGCACCTCTTTTTCGTTAATACGTAAACTAAGGTCAACTTTACCTCTAGCTAGTTTTTTAGAGATTAATTTTCTTGCCCCTATCTCTAAAGCATAATAGCGAGAGGGACATTTAAGACGAAATTCAAAATAACGAGAATTTACACTTCTAATTTCCATCTCTACATCAAAAGTATCCGTGGAAAATCTTAGGGAAGCTTGTCCCGTCATTCCTCTAATCATATAGGCTCCTTTTCTTTCTATTCTCCTGCACTAAGCTCTGCTTTTAGAGGGGAATCTGGGTGTTCTTTAACGTGCTCTTCCATTTGGTCTAGTATTAATTGAGCTACTTTTTGTTCTGCTTCTTTTTTAGAGCGACCTTTTCCCAGAGAGGTAAAATGAGCAATATCTCCTTTTACAGTAAATATCTTTCCGTGGTCAGGCCCTTCTGTATCTACAATTTGGTATGTAGGGTATTCTTTGTATATTTTTACCGTGATTCTTTGAAGTCGGGTTTTAAAATCTTTTACCCCTTCTTCAAAAAGGGTGTACATTCTTTCATGTAATAAGATTGAAATAAACTCTTTACATTTTTTAAATCCGTGTTGAAGATAAATAGTAGCTAGGGTAGATTCGAAAAGATCGCAAAGAACTTTTTCTTGGGCTCTTTTATCTTTTAGATGCTCCCCATTACCCAATTTAACAACTTCTAACAAACCTATATCTCTTCCAATCTGAGCAAGCGTTTTTTCATTTGCCATATAAGATTTTATTGCTGACATTCTTCCTTCTGTCATATCTGTAAACGCTTCATATAAGATATCAGCGATACAAAGTCCCAGTACAGAATCACCTAAAAATTCTAAGCGTTCATAGGAAGGCTCATCAGTTGTATTAGTAAAGGAAATATGTGTCAATGCTAAATCCCAAAGCTCATAATAAGAAATAGGGATATGGTATTGCTGTGCATGTTTTTTTAAGAAAGTTTTTCTTTCTTCACTGAGTTTAGGAAGATTATATTTTTTTAAGGGCGAGAGAAACATTATGTCCACCAAAACCAAAAGAATTACTGAGGGCTATATTAACTTCTTTTTCTACAGCAAGATTAGGGGTATAATTAAGATCACACTCTGGGTCTGGATTATCAATATTAATAGTAGGGTGAATAATCCCTGTTTCCATCATTTTAAGGATCGCAATTACCTCTAAAGCACCAGCCGCCCCAAGAGCATGACCTATCATAGATTTGGTAGAGTTACAAGAAATATCATAAGCTTCTTTTCCTAAAGCATATTTAATAGCTTTTGTTTCTGCAATATCCCCTAAAGGGGTGGAAGTCCCGTGCATATTAATAAGGTCGATATCTGATGCTTGGATATTGGCATTTTTCATAGCTATTTTCATAGCCATTCCTGCCCCTTCTCCATCTGGGCGAGGAGCTGTAATATGGTAAGCGTCAGCTGTTGCACCATATCCAAGGAACTCACCATAAATATGAGCGCCTCTTTTTTTAGCGTGTTCGTATTCTTCCATAACAAGGACACCTGCCCCTTCACTTATTACAAATCCATCTCTATCTATATCAAAAGGGCGAGAGGCTTTTGTGGGGGTATCGTTAAAATTAGTAGATAAGGCTCTTGCTTGGACAAATCCAGCAACACCTAAAGACGTAAGAGCACACTCAGCACCACCTGCTACCATAATATCAGCATCTCCTAAACGGATATGATTAAAAGCAGCAACCATAGAATGAGGCCCTGTAGCACAGGCAGAGGTCACAGCATAGTTAACACCTTTAAACCCGTAGAGCATAGAAGCATATCCAGCTACAATATCTAAAATAGATGCAGGGACAAACATAGGAGATACTCGACGTACCCCTTTCTCTATCACAATACTAGCATTGTCTTGTAAGGTTTGTAAACCACCTATACCAGAACCAATAGTCACCCCTATTCGATAAGGATCAATTCCAGAAATGTCTTCTAACTTAGCGTCTTTTACAGCTTGTGTGAGAGCTGCTACTCCATACTGAGCATATTTATCCATTCTGGATGCTAATTTTTTATCCATATAATTTACAGGGTCAAAATCTTTTATTTCCCCAGCAATTTTAGTAGCTAGATCTGTAGTATCAAAACGTTCTATTTTAGAAATTCCACTTTTTCCTGATTTGAGATTATTCCAAAAAGTGTCTATATCTTGTCCTATTGAGGTAATAGCACCTACCCCTGTAATTACGACTCTACGATTCATCAGTCCTCCGATTCTATTTTTTATATATTAATATGTGATTTATTGCATCACCATTCCACCGTCTACGGTGATAGTTTGCCCATTAATATAGGAAGCATCTTCTGAAGCTAAAAAAGCAACAACAGAAGCAACCTCTTTAGGATCTGCCATTCTTTTCATAGGAATAGTAGATAATATTTGGGTTTTTATATTTTCTGGCATATCATCTGTCATTGCTGTATCAATAAATCCTGGAGCAAGGGCATTGACATTCACCCCCCTTCCCGCTAACTCTTTAGCTGTAGATTTAGTGAGAGCAATAATGCCTGCTTTTGCAGCAGCATAATTGGCTTGTCCTGCATTCCCTGTGATACCAACAACAGATGTAATATTAATAATTTTACCAGATCGTTGCTTCATCATAAGAGGATACACTGCTTTTACGCCGTGAAAAACCCCTTTGAGATGAACGTCTAGAATAATATTAAAATCTTCTAAGCTCATACGAAGAATAAGATTATCTCTAGTGATTCCTGCATTATTAACAAGAATATCTACAGAGCCCCATTCTTCTTTGGTTTTATTAATCAAATGCTCTACATCGGTATAAGATGAAACATCTGCAGGAATAGCCATCACTTTAACTTGATATTTTTGAGCTAACTCTTGAACAAGAGGGCTATCTTCTTTTAGACTACTAGAGCTTAAAACAATATTCGCTCCTTCTTCTGCTAATCGTTCGGCTATAGCTAAACCTATTCCTCGGGAAGATCCCGTTATAATTGCGTTTTTACCTTGTATTCCTTTCATACAATTTCCTTATATAAAATCTACTTTATTCATAAAACCCTTGCTCTTGAGCGTACTCAAAAAATTCCCTATAAAAAGCTACAACACTAGGGCTAAAGGTAAATTGATAAGTACCCATTAAACCTTCTATATAAAAAGTAATGAATTGGTTGCCCTCTAGGATGTCATATATTTGTTCTCTATCTACAATGGTAAGATATTTTTTCAAATGGTGTGTCTTTTTTTGGTACTTATAGGTTGCTTCTCTATTATCATAAGTAAAAGTTTTTTCCCATCTTTTTTTGTTATTATTTCCAAGCATGATTAATTTTAATTTTTGACCTTGTGAATAATAGGGGCTTATCTGTTTAGGGGTTTGAAAGTTTAAATTAATCTCTAATGACCTTTTAGATGGTGTTCTTTTGTTATCTTTATAAAAAGAAAAATTCACATGATAAATACCTTGGGTATTTAAAAATACAGAATTATTGGTTCGAAATGTTAAAAGATGTGTGTCATCAAGCTTATTATAAAAAAGGGTGAATTCTGTATAAGGGCTTACTAAGGGGTTTCCCATTTTGTGGAATGTTTTGGGCGCAGGAGGCCCAACTGGTACAATAACAGGGGGTATGACCGGTTTTTCCGGAATAGCAGGTACTAGCTCTTTTTCGAGAATAGAATTTGTATCATCGTAAAGTGGTACTTTATTATCTATAGGATCATAATCTCCATCATAATAAGATAACTCTTCCTTATCTACAGGAAGAGTTTCGTAAGTTTCTTCTTCGGGAAGAATTTCTTCTTGGGCAAATAAGGGAACGAAAAATAGTGATAATAATAAATATTTTTTCATTAATTACTTCTCATCATAGGGTATTCAGAATCATCATTGTTAATAAATTTCCCTCTAACATATAAATCTATTAGTTCTTTTGTAGCATTGATAAAGTGAGGGGAAAGATTGAAAGTAGCACTCCCTTTAGTTCCTCTCACAAGATAACGGATATTGGTATTAGAAGAAAATATATTATTTAATAATCTCACATCTTTTTTGGTAAGGTCCAATCGATAGCCTAGGTACCAGACTTTATCATCGTGAGATTGATAGTTTTTAGAGCCATCTAATGAAAAACGTTTGTGCCACGTGTTATTATCTTGATCACCTATAATCATAATTGTAAATTCTTCTGCGGGGTCAGCGGGATCAAAAGTGTCTGGATAAGAAGGGCTGGGTAAGCTCATCGACTTATTATAAGCATCAACAGCTTTGTTATAAATATTTTTAAGGGTTTCATAACGAACTAAAAATTCTAACTCTTCAGCATTAAGTGATTTTTTAGAGGGGTCTTTATTAGTGTAAACAATAGCAGGGAAATCAGGAAGATGTTGCTCTATGATTTGATCTTGAAAAATAGATTGAGCAAACATTTTTTGAGGGGCTTTGTTAAGAGAATAAGTGGCCTCATAGTCAGCTCCATCTGTTTCATCCGTTTCATAATTCGTCTCATCTGTCCCATAGTCTGTTTCATAATATTCTTCTTCGCCAGAATCTGTCTCTACATAATCATTATAATCCTGCACAGGGGCATAATCTGATGATTCTAAGGTATCAACTTTGTTAATTGTATCATCAAATACTTTTTGAAAATATTGAAAATCACTAAGAGCTTTTTGATATTCTTTATAAGTAGCTCCATAGTTGGAAAGAGCTAAAGAATTATCTTTTCTAATCTTTTCTAAAGGATCAAAAGCACTAAGGGGGGTTTCAGAAATAAACCTACCCTCTATCACCCCTAAAGGTTTTTCTTCGCTAAGCGTATACTTATCATGATAAAAAAAGGTAAAGTTTAAGTCTATCTCTTGATTGGGAATAGAGTTCTTTAAACCAGTAAAAAGAGGATTGATACGCATACCGAGATGTTCATCTCCTATATAGGTTTCAAAATTGATATTATCAATTGATGTTTGAGCAAAAAGAATACAGGGACTCCACAAAGCCATTAGTAAAATTTTATAAATCATCTCCATCTTCTCCTTTTAATTAAACAATTAATATTGTAATAAGCTAGCGCCCCAAGTAAAACCAGCTCCTAATACAGGACAAGCTACTAACATACCCTCTTTTAAGATACCTTCTTTTTTTGCATCGGCAAGAGCAAGAAGCACTGACACACTACTAGTATTCCCATAGTGCGCTACATTCATATATGTTTTTTCTACAGGTATTCCTAATCTTTCTGCAACAGCAGACATAATCCTAGCATTAGCTTGATGAGGAACGAGAAGATCTATATCTTCTATCGTTTTTCCAGCTGATGCACAAACTTCACGGACTTGTTCATCCATAATACGAATAGCTGACTTGAAAACTCCCATACCATCCATTCGTACTACAGGGGGTTTATCACCAATTTTTTCCATTCTTAACAGTTCCCCATAAGCTCCATCTCCACCTATAATGGTTTTTAAGATAGTAGCTTGAGAAGGGTTCTCTTCAATAATAACTGCACCAGCAGCATCGCCGAAAAGAACACATGTATTTCTGTCTGTCCAATCTATAATATCACTTAACTTCTCTGAACAAATACAAAGAACTTTTTTTGCAAGCCCTGACTTAACATAAGACTCTGCAGTCGCTAGAACATAGGCAAATCCACCACAAGCTGGTCCCATATCAAAAGCTGGAATACTGGGTATTTCCAATGCTTTTTGGACTAAAGCTGCTACAGAAGGGAAGGCATATTCTCGAGTAACCGTGGAACATATAATAAAATCTATATCTTGAGGATTAATATTTGCATCTTGGATTGCCACTTTAGAGGCTTCTAAAGCCATATATAGTGTGTCTTCTTCGCCTTCAGCAACATGTCTTTGCCTAATGCCCGTTCTTGAGTATATCCATTCATCATTAGTATCAACTAATTTAGACAAATCGTCATTCGTAACAATTTTTTTAGGAGCATAAATTCCTAAGCCGCTAATTCCTATAGACAAATTCAACTCCTCTATTTTTTGGAACCGTTTAATTGTTCCATATTTTCTTCTAATTTAGTATTAATTTCTGCTAAAACCCCTTTTTCTAAAGAACGCACACAAGCATCAATAGCGTTAAGGAAAGCTAGTTCTCCTGAAGAACCGTGCCCAATTAATACAACACCCTTAATCCCAAGTAAAGGGGCTCCCCCAAAATATTCTGGGTCTAAAGCATCTTTTACTTTTTGAAAAGCAGGTTTAGCCAATAAGGCACCAAAAATACTTAAAATACTTGTTTGGAAAGCATGTTTTAACATTTGGGAGAATCCAGATGCTGTTCCTTCCATTGTTTTAAGAACTATATTGCCTACAAAGCCATCGCATACGACAACATTTACTTTACCTTTAAAAATATCTTTGCCTTCTACATTTCCTTCAAAATTGAGAAATTTAGAGTGTTTCATTTTTTTATAAGTTTCTCTAGCTAGTTTAGAGCCTTTATATTCTTCTTCTCCAACATTGAGAAGACCTACTTTAGGCGCAGGAACATCCATCATTCTTTCATAATAAATCTGTCCCATTAAAGCGAATTTCACAAGATCATCTTCTGTCGTTTCAGAGCTCGCCCCCACGTCTAAAATCATGGAGGGATATCCCCCTAGCCCTTTGGTAACAAAAGTAGCTAAGGCAGGTTTTTTAACACCATTTATTCTTCTAAGAATTAAAGAAGCTCCCACCACTATCGCTCCTGTGTTTCCAGGAGAAAAGAAAGCATCTAACTCTCCTCTTTTGTGAGCCTCGAGACCAACTACAATACTAGAATCAGGCTTCAATCTTATAGCAGATAAAGGCTCATCATGCATAGTAATAATATTATCAGCATGCATAATAGAAATATTGGGAGGCACTGCCATATTATATTTAGAGCTAATTTTTTCTAATAATTGTTTTAATTGTTTTTGATCACCTATCATTACTATTTCAGCTTTTGGGTGAAGAATCGCTCCGTCCATAGAACCTTTAACTAAACGTGATGGATTTTGTTCACCACTAGCAATATCTACGCCTATTCTCATATACTCCACCTTAGTGTTATACTATTTTGTATTTCTATGTTAAAAAGCGGAGAGCATTATTTTAACTCTCCGCTTTTTATTTTTACATACACTATACTTATACTCAGAGAACTAAAAGAACTTAAGCCTCTTGTACTCCGGCAAATATTTTTCTACCTTTATAAGTCCCACATGTAGAACACACTCTATGTGGTAACTTTTGCGCCCCACAAGAATCACATGTCGCTAGATTTACAACATCCATTTTATAATAACTGTTAGCACGGCGGATTCGTGAATGACATTTTGATGTTTTCTTTTTAGGTACACCCATTACTTAGCTCCTTTACGAAAATAAAACTCTATCTTAGAGATATTTATTTAATATTATATCATAACAAGGTACTATTTGTCAATCAATAAGACTATTTAATTTAAATCTGTTTATTAATTAATAAAAAAATATCTTATTTTTCACAATTTATTTATTTTCAGAGTTTTATTTAATATCAAAACACAAAAATACTATTACTTTACCTGCCGATAATACTACCTTTAAATATAATTAGTTTAACGAGAAAGGTAAATAAAATGAAATCTTATTGTTATTTCTTCTTGATCTTGAAAATCTTCAGGGAGAGCACCAAAATTTTTCGCATAGGTAATAGAATTAAGACTTGCTTCATCTACAGTATCAGAGCCATAAGAAGACACAATTTTAGCATTTTTCACCGTGCCTTTTCGGTCAAGATTGTATTCCACCACTACTTCACCATCTTTTAAAAGACCTTGATAATATTGGTAGATAGGAAAAAATTCTTTGTGATATTTTTCTATCTTCTTTTGCATAGCGATAAAATAATCTGCATATTCTTTAGATTGGGTGGCTAAACTAGCTCTTCCATTATTGTAGAGATTGATGACAGGTATTTTTTTAGGAGTAAAAAGGGTGGGAGCCGTCTCCCCTCCACCTTCGGAGGCTAGTTGTTTAGGAGTTTTTTGGACTTTTTCTTGGAGTTTCGTGCCTTTTTCTTTCATTTCTTCTAATTTTTTAGTATCTTCTGATACACTTTGTATCGCTTTTTGGGGAATATAAGAAACTTCTCCACCTTGACCTTGGGCTAGGGCTGGGTTAGGATTTACAACATTGTATTCTTCTGGTTTATTTTTATCTTGATCGGGAGCTTGGTTAATATTATTTTTATCAGATACTACCGCTTCTTTGGGCTTTACGAGAGAGCTCGTTTTTGTTTCTAGAATAATATTTTGAATGCGATAATTTTGAGAAGGAGCTTCCTGATTCCTTATTAGCTCTTTAAAAGCACTCAATCCCCACAGCCCATATAGATGTAGAGTTAGTGATAACCATAAGAAAATAGCAAAATATTTGACATGTTTTTTGGATGCATCGTTTTCTTGAAAAATTTTAAATCTTTTGTTTTCCAATCTTCAATATTTCCTTTATTATTTTTTATATTGATAAAAATCATAAATTATCTTATAATAATATAATAAACTATTTAGTTATATTATTATTATAATCCATTAAATACCTAGTAGGATTCGCAGGAGTCTCATGAAATATATAATTTATTTTTTTATTACTATTTTTCTTGCGTGGGCGCTTATCTTTTTTTATCAAACTGTTTCTATTGTAGATGGAGAATGGCAAGAAGGCAGCCCTTCTATTATCTCCCTTGAGCCTCAAAATACTCGTATTTCTTTTTCTGTTACTAAACCAGGAGTGATTTATTGGCGTATTTATAAAGACAATATTTTTATTCCCAAAGCCGTCGACCTTACAAATACCAACAATCTCTCTGAAGTGCTTCATTATGGTGGTAATTTTACCGAAGGTCAGAGATACAACTATACAAATAGTATAAAAAATTTAGAAGCTAATAAAAATTATAATTTATATGCTATCACTGTATCACATATCGGAACTTTTCCCAGAGAAGTAAAAAATATTTCTTTTACCACCCTAGAAAAATAAATTATAGAGGAGCATCCTATGCTACTATCCAAATACATCATACTATTATTAATAATGCCCATGATTTTATTTGCCCAAAATAGTAATGATACTAATAATGGTACAGAAGAAACACCAGGTAGTACTATCTACCAAACCTTAGATGAAATAGAAAGTGTCCTCGATTTTAGCCCCCCTAACCAAATGGTCTACAATGAAGAAGGTAAAAAAGATTTTGCAAATTTTACTCCCGAGGAAATATCAAACATTAACATCTTTTTACAAGCTATAAGACAAGGAGACAGAACTACTGTAGAAGGGCAAATAGAACAAGGTATAAATCCCAATGTGAGGGTCGTGCAAGATTTGGAAAAAGGTATGACAGCCTTAATGGTAGCCGTCAGCGAAAGAAGAGAAGATATGATAGAGCTCCTTCTCTTTTCTGGAGCCAATCCTAATCTCACCACCCACAATAAAAAAATAGAAGGACTTACTGCTTTAATGGTAGCCTCTATTAAGGGACCTGTCTCTATTGTAGATCTTCTTATTAGGTATGAGGCTGATGTTGACGCTCAGACTGAAGGTATTGTAGCGGGGAGCACTCCTTTAATGGCTGCTGTAGGGGCTCAACAAAGAACTATTGTTAATAGACTTCTCGCCTCAGAGGCAGACGTCAATATTAAAACAGTAGGAGGGAGTGTTTATGGAATCACAGCTCTAATGATAGCTTCCCAACACGAAGATAAGGAAATTCTAAAAGCACTTATAGCTACCCCTTCCATTCAAATTAATACAGTGGATTCTGAAAATAAAAGTGCTCTTGTTTATGCTGTAATATCAGGAGATATGGAAACGGTAAAAATACTATTGGACAATGGAGCTACTACCACTCTAACACCGAAAGAATTACAAGAAATCGTGAAAAAATATCTCTAAAAAATAAACCCCCGACTCAATAGACGGGGGTTTATTTTTATAATAATTCTTCAGCGATCTGTACAGAATTAAGAGCTGTACCTCTCGCAAGGTTATCGGCTACACACCAAAAATGGTAACAATTCGGACGAGACATATCTTTTCTAAGACGTCCAATCCCAATATCTACTGTGCCCTCTAACTCCCAAGGGGTAGGATAATCATTATCGTAAACAGAGATATCTTCTGCTTTCCAAGCTTGAATGAGGTCTTCTACAGGAAGGTCTCCAGATATTTCTATCATAATACTAGCACTATGCCCTCTAATTACAGGGACACGTACACAAGTTACTGCCATATCTATTTTATCAGCTGATAAAATCCTTTTCGTTTCACTTATAATGCTTCTTTCTTCTTTAGTCCATAAATCATCAGCACCAAAACGATCCACTTGTGGATAAACATTAAAAGCAATTTGCTTAGGAAGATAATGAACACGCGCTTCTTTGCCATCTTCAATGTCTATTATTTGCTTTTCTAGCTCTTCTACTCCAAAAAATCCTGCTCCAGATACCGCTTGGTATGTAGACATAACCAATCTTGTAATAGGGGACAATTGATGTATAGGGTTTAGGGCAAGACATAATTGAGTCGTGAGACAAAGAGGTGTGGCAAAGATTTTATGATTGCCCATAGTGCCTGCATTAATTTCTGGAATTAACAGAGGAATTTCCATATTATGCTTAGAATGAGGGGACATATCAATGATAAAAGCTTCTGATTCTGCTGCAATAGGGATATACTGCTCAGAAATATTTGAACCTTCTGCAAAGAAAATAAAGCGAAAACGCTCTTCTCTTAAGATATGCTCTGAAATCTCCTCTACTAGAACTTCCTTATTATCATAAAGAAGTTTTTGACCCACTCCATGCTCCGTATCAAAAAGCCTAATATGGCTTAAAGGAAAAGAACGATCTGAAAGTGTCTTTACTAATTCACGACCTACTAAGGTGCAGGCCCCGATGATTGCTACTTTACAAGGCATAGCTCCCTCCCTTTATTTTTTCATAATAGATAATTATCTATTATGTATTTAAATTATAGATGATTATTGATAAAAAACAAGAATAAAATGATAAATAATAGAAAAAATATTAATTTTGTTTGTTTTTAAGAAATAAAGGGGCTAAAATTTGAACAGGAAGAGGGATTTCTCTAAGATTTAAAGATTTTTTTTCTAACAATAGAGATCGAATAAAAGAAGAAGATATATCAAGCTTAGGGGCTTCAATAATATTCCATGAGAAATTAGAGTCATATTGGAAGTTTTCTCTAGGGAAAGTCCAGAGTATCACTTTTTGGGCAATTTCTTCCGCCTTCCGCCAAGTGGAGAATTTTTCTGCTTGATCAGCCCCTATCAGTAAATGTAATTGCGTATCAGGATACACTCCCTCCAAATACTCTATAGTATCAATCGTATAAGAGCGTTTAGGGGTGTCCATTTCTTGCTCAGAAATAATGACTGGGTGAGGGAAAATATCTTGAGAGATAGAGCTCCCGCCTAAAATATTAATATATTCTACATCCTTTGTATCTAATTGCCCTAAGCATGCTTTTATCATTATTAAACGTTCTTGATTGGAGAAAAGATAATTCTTTAGTTCAGGATGAGAGCCTGTGGGAAAAAGTACAAAAGAGTCTAGGGAAGGGAAACTGGTAAACGCATTTTTTATGAGCGCTAGGTGCCCCTCATGAATAGGGTCAAAGCTTCCTCCAAAAATCATAATATTTTTCAACATCTACTTTCCTTGTTGGGCGTATTTGATTTATAGTTGATTTTATCTTTAATCTAAACTACAATATAGTATATAAAATAAGGAGAAAAAATGCTATTCTTTAAACAAATAATATTTGTTTTTTTATTACCTCTTCTTGCTTTTGCTCAAAATATTGATTATACTTTCATTTATGAAAGTTCTTTTGAAGGAGAAAAGCCTTATCAAGAAGTTTTTCATCTCCAATACGCTCAAAGCAGTAATTATATTGTGGTGAGAACTCCTTCCAGACAAGTAAAAGCTAATATTTTGAATAATTATGACCTCCACAAAGTAACTTTTAATCATGATGGAGACGAACAAAATATTGTGAAGAGATCAGATCAATTAATCTACAGCCTTAACACCAATACTATTCCTGTAAATAGTCTTTATAGGACTGTTGTCTTCCCCGAATTTCAAATAAGAGACTTTATTAACAGTGCTGGTAATACTCTGCTTTTTGAATATATTATTGCAGAAGACAAAGCCCCTATTATTATTAATGCTAGAAAATTTGGAGAAGGGACTGATCCTTTTGTAGAATTAACAATCTCTTATATCCCTTCAACACAATGGAAATTTGTATACTTTTTTGATGAGAATGGATGGATTCTAAAAAAAGAGGGTTATATTAATTCTACAGAGCCCGTCTACTCTTCCATCCTAAAAGAAAGAAAAAATAACAATGTACCTAATTTTATTACCCCTTAAAAATATATTTTCAATTATTTCCACATCTTTTTTCTCTTTTAAGAGATTAACAATATAGGAGTACTATGTCCTTTAGATTGTTTTCCCCTTTCTTAGTATTGTTCTTTTTTTTGTCTTCCTGTGCTATTGATGAAATTTCTCGTCTTCCTCTTCTTGCTTCTCCTTTAGGCTTAAAGGTAAAGTTAGTTCCTGTTGTTGTTGGACCACCAGCAATACCAGCTGGATTTGCTATGTATTTCACAGCAAATAACGATGAAACCTATTTTGACGGATTTTCTATATTTATATCTACCCAAAAATCCGATTTTGAACAGATAAAAGGAACAGTGGAAAATGACATCTATTTTCCTATCCCTCCCACCGAAGTACCAAGTTCTGATGCTAGACTTCTTCCTAGTATTGGACCTACTCCTGATACTAATCTCAGTATTTTCGTAGGATTTGAAATGTCTGACCCTGCACAATTTGTTTACCCTTCCGATGCTAGCCCTAATACGGGACAAGATCCTGTATTTATTTCGACCAGTTTTACCTCCCTCCCCCCTTTGCCTGATGGAACAGGGGGAGGACCTTTCGCTACTGGGACTTATTATTTCGCTGTGTACGCTTACTCTTCTTTAGACGTTTCTTACAGTCTAGCATCTAATATTGAAGAAGTGGCATACCCTTAAGGAGTCTCTGTGTATAGAATGATTGGTATATTCTTTCTCTTATTTTTATCATCTTGTGGTATTGAAGTAGCTCAGTCTATCTCTAGACTTTATGCTCCTAACGGTGTTAAAGTAACAGCAACAGGGGGGGGGGATTTTACAGTAACATGGTATGGGCTTAACCCCGAATCAGGATTTTCTGGTTATAATATTTACTATACAGACAACGACTCCGATGCTCTTAATTATAGAGGACTCAAAATATACTCTAAAACAGGGGGCTCCTCAAGAGATGCCACCTTATCTGTCACTCTTCCTTTTAATACAACAAAATTTTTCACTCATACCTTTAATAAAGATAATGGAACCCAAAAGCTTCCTTTTACTGCTGGGATTACTTATTACTTTTTTGTGAGAGCGTATAATAAAACGAGAAACCTAGAAAGCCCTCCTAGCCTCTATTATAAATCTCCTCCTTTTATCAATTAACAAGATTAAATTATTTATGGGGGGTGAGATCCATGTCTTTTTTTTCTTCCTACAATCTTAATATTTTCGATCAGTCCTCTAAAGAACAACATATCGCCCATCCTTTAGGGGCTTTATTTTTCTCCCTAGAAGAAATTACGGTACAAGATAAAAATATCTTTATTATTGCAGAAGACAACTCCTCAGCTCATAAAATCTATGAAAGTATCTCTAGCGTCTCTGAAAATGTATTATTATTTCCTGCCATAGAAGTAATGCCCTTTTCTCACGGAACACCTTCTGTGGATATTTTAGCTGCGCGCATTCGAGTCCTCTCTTTACTCCATAAAAATGAAGTTCCTTATGTTGTGGTTTGTGCTTACCAAAATTTTATGCGATTATTACCACCTGTAACATCTTTTAACAAATCCCTCATTATTTTAGAAAATGAAAGGGATATTAATATAGAAATGTTCGCCAAACAGTTAGAAGAGTACGGTTATTCTCGTAGCTCTCTTGTTCGTGAGGTCGGAGAATTTTCTATTAAAAATCAACTGATTGATATTTATCCCAGCCATTTAGAAGTACCTATTAGAATTATCGTAGAAAACAATAAAATCGCTAGAGTCTCTAATTTTGATCAACATACCCAACTAACTACCATAAAGATATCTTCAGTAGAAATACCCCCCTTAGCTGAATTTATTTTCCCTAAAGATAAAGAAGGATTTGAAGACCCTTTTCATAATACTCTTGCCCATTCTAATTTTGTAGATTATTACCATACCCTTTCTTCTATCACTCAATATGCACAAAAAGACTTTGATATTTTATTTATAGAAAAACCAGAATTTGCAGATAATAAATTAAGAGCTATTTATGCAAGATTGAACGCCAATAAAATGATTATTTCTTCTCTAAAAGAAGCCACTAAAAATGCAGATAGAATTTTCATTCACGATAGTCAAGGAGAACAAGATCCTGATATAAAGTTGGCTGGGAATTTCGCAGGGGGATTTTCGGGATTCGTTATTGAATTAGAAAAATTACTTCAAAGCAACGAAGAATTAACTATTTGTTTTTTTTCCGAGTATAGAGAAAATGCCCGTCGTATTGCTATTATGCTAAGACGATTTCACCCTAAAGTAATTAAAAACGTCAACGAAATTACAAAACCTGGATTTTATATTATTACTCAAAATTGGGAGTTTGGATTTTATGCGGATAAACAAGGTGTTCTTTTTGTTGGAGAAACAGATGTTAGTGGTAAAAGAAAAGTTTTCCGAAAACGTCTCCAACAAACTATCTATTCTAGTTTTGAATCGGATATAGAACCAGGTGACGCTGTCGTCCACCTAAATTATGGAATTGGTATTTTCAAAGGAATAGAAAGAATCACCACTCTAAATAAAGAAAAAGACTATATTCTCATTGAATATGCTGATAAACAAAAACTATTTGTCCCCCTAGAGCAAGCCGATCTTATTGGACGTTATTCTGGAGGCTTAGAACATAAAAAGGCAAAAATAGATTCCTTATCAGGAAAATCTTGGCAAAAGAAAAAAGTTAAAGCTCAAGAAGATATTGTTTTATTTGCTAAACAGTTAGTAGAAGCTCACGCTAAGAGAGTTACCTTTGAAGGGATCGCTTTTCCCCATGATAATGAAGAACAAAAGCTATTTGAAGATTTATTTGCTTATATAGAAACACCAGACCAAATCACTGCCATAGAAGAAATTAAGTCTGATATGGAAGACCCAAAACCAATGGATAGATTGCTTTGTGGAGATGTGGGCTTTGGTAAAACAGAGATTGCCTTGAGAGCCGCTTTTAAAGCTATTTTTGCCGAGAAACAGGCGGCATTGCTCGCTCCTACCACGATTCTCGCAGAACAACATTATCTCACCTGCTTAGATAGATTCAAACATTTTCCCGTGAAAATTGCTCTTATTACCCGTTTTACAAGTCCTGAAGAAAGAAGGGATATTCTTAAGAGAATAGAATCTCAAGAAATTGATCTCGTTATCGGAACTCATGCTATTTTAAATAAAGAAATAAAATTTAAAGCCTTAGGCTTATTGGTCATCGACGAAGAACATAAATTTGGCGTAGCACAAAAAGAAAAAATAAAAAGCCGTTACCCTTATACCGATATTCTATCTTTATCTGCTACCCCTATCCCTAGGACTTTATCTTTAGCTTTAGGAAATTTAAGAGCTTTTTCTACCATACAAACTCCTCCCGAATTACGTATGCCTGTAGAAACTATAGTCTCCGATTTTACAAATGATCTAATAGCAGACGCTATTAGAAATGAACTAGATAGAGGGGGACAAGTTTATTTCATTCAAAATAGAATTAAAGAACTAGACAAATTTGAAGCACTTGTCTCTGGATTGGTTCCTGAGGCATCTATTGTTACAGCCCATGGACAAATGGAAGAAGGTGAATTAGAAAATGCCTTCTTAGGATTTATGAGAGGATATTATAATGTTCTTATTTCCACAACTATCGTAGAAAGTGGATTGGATATCCCCAACGCCAACACTTTGATTGTTAGTGACTCCCAACGATTAGGATTGTCTCAGCTTTATCAATTAAAAGGTAGGGTGGGTCGTTCTAATAAACAAGCCTTTGCCTATTTCCTATTTCCTGAACACAAAAATATTACAGAAACAGCCACAAAAAGATTAGATGCTTTATCAGAATATACAGAATTGGGTGCAGGATTTCAAATAGCTAAAAGAGACTTGGAAATCCGAGGGGCTGGAAATATTCTTGGGGCAGAGCAACATGGACATTTAATAGCAATAGGCTATGATATGTATATGAAATTATTGAGAGAAGAGGTTCAAAGATTACAAGGCAAAGAAGATGATTTTATAGAAACACTAATAGATCTTTCTTATGATGCTTTTATTCCTGACTCTTATATTGATAACCCTGCTCTAAAAATGGAAGCCTATAAAAAAATAGTATCTGTCAAAGAACAAGAAAAAAGCGAACAACTTAAAAAAGAATTAAGAGATAGGTATGGGGCTTTACCTCATACCATGGAAACCTTATTTGAAATTGCTAAATTAAAGATAGAAGCTGGAAATATTGGGATCACTTCTATTACAGAAAAGTCATCTCATATAGAAATGGTTTTCTCTGGAAAATCTAAAGCTGATCCCTTTAAAATATTAGATATCGCAAAAAATGGAGAACACCCCGTTTCCTTTAATCCTTACAATCCCAATCAACTAAATTATCAAACATTCGAATCCACAGCAGAACAAAAGGTAAAAAGACTAACCACCTTTTTAAGAGATATTCAGGGCTAAAAGTTTTATACCTTCAATATGCAATCCAGATCACTTTTTCATATTGATTATGTCCTTTTTTATATTTCCAACATTCAATAAGCTCTTCTTTTAGATAGTACCAGTATTACTATTTAATATTGGTCTTTCGGGCATTTTAACCCCTTATAAGTTTATAAATCAAATAAAGACTCCTAAGAGTCTTTATTTTTTAAGATATTTTGTACTAAAATTTCTAATTCTTCTGAAGTATGGTAAAATAATTTTATAGATCCTTTTTCTGTACTCCCAGAAACTTTTATTCTAACTCCAAGATTTTTTACTAGCTTTTCTTCTAGGGCTAAAATTCTATCACTTTGTAAAGAGATATTGCTATTTTTATTAGTAGTTATCACTTCACTAGCTAATTTTTTCACCAATTCTTCTGTCTGCCTAACAGAAAAATCTTTAGATTCCACTAGATGTGCTACTTCTTCCATTTTATTAAAATCAGGATGTAATCCTAAAATAGCACGCCCATGACCTTCAGAAATATTATGATTAACTATCTTCGTCCTAATGGACGGAGATAGTTTCAAAAGTCTTAAAGTATTAGTAACACTAGTTCTACTTTTACCTACTACGAGAGCAACCTCTTCTTGAGTAAGTTTTACTCTGTCTATCATTTCTTGATAAGCCTCGGCAATTTCTATAGCATTTAGGTCAGCCCTCTGAATATTTTCTATCAAGGCAACGGCTAATCTATCTTTTTCTTCAAACTCTCTAATAACAATAGGAACTTCCAGAAGTCCTGCTATTTTAGAAGCACGAAGACGTCTTTCCCCTGCTACAAGCTCATAATTACCATCGCCTAAATCAGATACGACTAGAGGTTGAATAATGCCATGCTTTTTAATAGACTCTGCCAATTCCTCCAGAAAAGAATCGTCAAATTCTTTTCTTGGTTGGTATCTACTAGGTAAAACTTTTTCAGGGGAAACCATTAGTACCCCTTTATTAGAAGATATATTTTCTTTTAATTCTTCATAATTTGGAGTAATTTCCACTAAAGGATTAACTACATTTTCTTCTACAAGAGCAGAAAGCCCTTTTCCTAAACCTCTTCTTGGTTGCATAATTTATTCTCCTGCTTTAAATACCTGATTTTTGGATAAACTCATCGCCAAAAGAAGTATAAGATTTAGATCCCTGAGAAGAGGAATCATAATCATAAATAGATAATCCATGAGAAGGGGCTTCACTCAATCTAATATTTCTAGGGATAATTGTTTTATACACTTTCTCTTTGAAGAAACTTATCGCTTCATTAAGAACATCTTTAGAAAGATTGGTTCTTTGATCAAACATTGTAATCACCACACCTTCTATTTCTAAGTCTGGATTGGTGGAGCTTTTAATCAATTTTACTACTTGTAATAATTGAGCCAACCCTTCCATTGCATAGAATTCACTTTGAAGAGGAATTAACACACTGTGAGCAGCAGTAAGCCCATTCAAAGTAAAGAGTGCTAAAGAAGGAGGGGTATCCATAAGAATCAAATCATAATCATCATTAACCTGTTCTAAAGCTTTTTTAATAATATACTCTTTTCCTTTCTGGCCAAATAGCTCTGCCTGAGCCCCTGCCAAATCTATAGACACAGGAACAATATCAAGATTCTCATATTTAGACGGGATAATAACATCTTTAAAAGTTTTGGACCCTATAAAAACCCCATAAACCCCTTCATTTCTCTCCGAATGATTCACCCCTAGACCAGAACAGGAATTTCCCTGAGGATCTATGTCTAGCAAAAGAACTTTTTTTCCTTTACTAGCTACGTAACTTGCCAGGTTTACACAGGTGGTGGTTTTTCCCACCCCACCTTTTTGGTTTGCCACTACCACAATTTTAGCCATAACAACCTCTATCTACTTTGTACTAATATCATACTACATATACATGAATAAAGCAATACGTTTCACGTGAAACATTGGTATTAATTTTAAATATAAAAAAGGATGTTTCACGTGAAACATCCTTTTGATTCTTATTTACTATTTCTTTACATTCTTTACTCTATTTCTTCTGCCTAAAAGAAGGAGAACGCCTACTCCCGTCCAAACAAACAACCATATCAGCACAGCTACCGTAATAGCTCTCATTTGCTCTGGTTGGGGGACACTTATAGTGAGGTTTTCATTTTTAGGTGCAATAGTAGTTTTCAAATCTTTTCTTAATAAAAAGTCAATAGAATTTACAAATAACTCAGCATTACCACCTGTATATAATCTAGTATTATCAATAAATTCTGTAGAACCAAAAATAACAGACCGTCTCTGTTTCTCTAGATCATCTTTAGGAGCAACAATAGAAGCAATAGCTAAACAATAAATCCCCGTTATATCTTTATCATCTTTTTGAAATACTCCTGAAGCAAAGGATCTTTCTCCATATCCATATTGAGACATTCTCGCAAGAGGGCTAATATCATAAATACTATTTGTGTCTGTTAGGTCTTGAGGAAGAGAATATACTACAGAAGCAGAGGGGAAAATTACGGATTGTTTTTTATTTCTTAAAAGCAGAGTTATTTCTGATTTTGGGGATAAAGTCGGAATAATAGAAAATTCCCCACTATCTTTTGCCACTCTACTTGGGTCTACAGCAACATTAGGTAAATATACAAAACCAGAACTCATTAATAGAATATTAAGGTCATCTATCGTATTTCTACTAACCATATATAGAGTATTACCATCTTCGTTGACATACTTATCTATCATTTGATAAGTACGAGAAGATAATTCTGTACGTGGATCCGCTACAATTAAAATATCCATATCTTCAGGCATTTCTATATAATGATCTAAGTTGATCGCTTTGATATTATAACGTCTATCGAGAAGCATCTGCTTGATACCATCATAGCCTGCTAAACCACCAGCGTCAAAGTCTATTTCTCCATGACCTGTGAGATAATAAATTGTAGTTTCTTTATTGTTATTTAATTTGTCTATTATAGCTGAGTAAATCGTTTCCCCTTTATAAGAAATCTCTCCTTCCGCAAAATTTTCTACAAGAAGATTCGGAAGCACATATTCTCTTCTTCCATCCATTTCAAAAACAATAGTTCCATTTTGTCTTATAGCATATTCATCTGCTTTAGATTTATTTCTAATAGGGTCTGAGGTTTCAAATTTTATCATTTTAGGATTGGCTGCTTCATAGCGTTCGGCCATTTGACTAGCATAATTTACTAAACCAATAACCCCATCTTCTTGATAAGAAAAAATAGTAATTGTAAGAGGTGATTCAATACGAGAAATAATTGTTTTACTTTCCTCTGATAACTTGAATAATTGCCTTGCCGTCCAATCTACATTTAAATCAAAACTTTTTATCAAAGCTAAAAGAGCAATACCAAAGAATAATAAAGCAAAACTTTCTATTAATTTAATACGAGATAATTTTCCTCTTCTAAGATGTTGAGAAAGATATTTTCTAAAATAAATTAGATTCCCTACCAAGGAAATCAAAATTAATAATAAAGATCCTCTAAAGAAGATACTTCTCTCCCCTAAAGCAATGTAAGAAATAATTCCTAAAAACAGGGCAACTATAAAAGAAGCTCCAAGTAATATATAATTTTTTTTCATGCTATCCCCTAATGAGCTATCTGTTTTAAAATTTTAGATTCTGTTAATTTCAAAATAAAATAAGGTACTACAATAAAATAGCCAATATCAGCTAAAGAAAATACCCCAGAGCTAAGATTCCCAAAATGATAAGAATAAGAAATTTCTTTAAGAAAAGATGCCATCGGCAAATTAGGATCCACCATTGTTCCAAAAGAACCCAAAAGATAAAGAAACATCCACATTCCAAAAGCAATAACAATACTAATCATTGTATTATCTGTGTGAGAAGAAGCAAAAAGAGCAAGAGCAGCAAAAACAAGTATTAACAATCCCAAGCCAACAAATCCAGAAAGAACAGACATCCAAGAAATAGAGAAAAATAAACTAGAGAGAATAGGATAAAACAAAAGACTTAAAAGGCCTACAAAAAAGAAACTGACGAGAGCTAAAAATTTAGCGATAAGAACATCACTTAATTTAATAGGAGCTGTAAAAAATAAAGTAAATAGTCCTAACTCTTTATCTTTAGCTAGAGCTCTTGCTCCAGCAATAAAAATCGCCCAAGCGAAAGGCATTTCTACTAAACTAAAAAAATGTTGAAAATTTCCAAAACGAACAGATCCCAATAAATAACCCATTCCTGCAATTAAATTAATAATAATTAAAGAAGACCATCCTAACCAAGAGAACAAATAAAGCCTTACTTCATTTTTATAAATAGCTAATATCTTTGACATTTTTTCCTCTTATTTATTTTTATCTATTGTGAGATTTAAGAATACTTTTTCTAAAGAAGTTACTACTGGACTAATAGTTTTAACCCCAGCTCCAAACTTTATCGTCTCTTCTACAATAATTTCTGAAATATCCTCTAAAGCAGAAATATACAATATATCTTCTTTTTTAACAACATCTAACAATTTGTCTATACCTTTAAGGTGGTTTATCAATTCATCAGAATAACGAACCACTAATAATTCATAAGTGAACCCTTTCTCGTTTTGAACAAGAAGAGTGTCCTTTGATCCTTCAAATATTTTTATTCCTTCATTAATAATAATAACTTCATCACAAAGTTCTGAGGCCTCAGACATAATATGGGTAGAAATCACAACAGTCATATTTGTTTCTATCGCTAGATGTCTGATTAATTGACGAAATTCTATTAACTGGGCTGGTTCTAATCCAACTGTAGGTTCATCTAAAACAAGAAGTTTTGGATAATGTAAAATACTTTGAGCAATACCTACACGCTGTTTTAAACCTTTAGATAAATTTTTAATAAGTGCCTCTTCTCTATCTTCTATATGAAGAAGGATTAGCACTTCTTTTGTTCTTTTTAAAGCATCCTCTTCAGATAAGCCTCTAACCCCTCCTACAAAAGTAAGATATTCTCTCACTGTAAGCTCAGGATAAAGGGGTGGAATTTCAGCAAGATAGCCTATAAAAGATTTCGCTTTTTCTGGTTCTTCAAAAATATTAATACCATTGATAAAAACTTCCCCTTCTAAAGGAGGTCTAAATCCTGTCATAATACTCATAGTTGTACTTTTACCAGCACCATTAGGGCCCAATAAAGCTAACAAACTTCCTTCTTTAATTTCAAAATTGAGATTATGAAGAGCTCTAAAAGTTCCATAATCTTGAGATACATTAATAAATTTTACCATTATTTCTATTCCTATTCTTGAAATGATTTAACAGTATAATATCGGAATTATTTGGATTTCCTCAATATTAATTAACACAAAAAAAAAACTCCCACTAGGGGAGTTTTATTTTAATTCCATAAAAAGCATCGTAAGATCATCAGCACCAGCAAGTTGCTCTTGTTTATAAATTTCATGTCTCTGTAATATTTTTTCTTTTTGCTCTATTAGACTTTCATTAATATGCTCTTGAAGAAAATATTTAGCCGAATCTGAAGGCTTTTGATCATCTACTTCAAAAAGATCTAAAAATCCATCTGTATACAATACAAAACGATCCCCTTCCTCATACTTCATTACTTCTGTATGACATTTTAATACATCCATCACCCCTAAAGGTACTGTCCTTTTAAAACTCATTAACTCTACTTTATTATTTCTAATAAAATAAGGAAGTGTATGTCCTGCCGAAGAAATAGAAATTTCTCTGTCTGTTAAATTTGTAATCAGTACTATACAAGTAATAAACTTATTTTCGGTAACATTAATATCCAATAATTTTTTATTAAGCATTTTTAAAAAATTAGCAGGATCTATAGGAGCGCCTGCTTCTATTACATCTACATAAGATTGATATACGTCTCTTACCATTACGTTTAGCATAGAAGAAGATATACCATGTCCACTAACATCACTAATAAAGCTTATAATATATTCTTTTTCTTCAACAAATACAGTTCCTACGTAATAAAAATCTCCTCCCAAATCATCTGATAATTTATAGATAGCTTCACAATCCATTTTTTCTTTATCAGGAAGTTTATCAGGAACAAGGGTTTCTTGCATTATTTTAGCAGAATCAAGAGCATCTAAAAGATTTTTATTAATATTTTCTAAGGCCTCTTTTTTCTCTTCTAACTCCATCAAGGCAAACATTCTCATACTTTCATCAATGAAAAATACAATAACTCCACCATACTCATTATTAGAGTTTTTATGTACTCTAAAAAATCTAATATTATAGTATCTACTTTCAAAGCTATAATCGATATCCAAAAACTCTAGTTTTTCTTCTTTTAATCTATCAATAGTTTTTTCAAACACTTCTCCAAAATTTCTTGGAAAAATCTTCTTTCCTGGTATCCCAAATAAATTCATAGCATTATCTAAAATAATACGAACTCGTTGATTATAAAAAATAATTTTATCTGCCGCATCAAGAATCAAAATACCGTCTTGACTATTTTCTAAGATCGTATAGTTAATAAAACTATGTTGTTGAATATTATCTTTAAATATCTCTTCTTTAGTTATATCTTTAACAAAAACACTATATCCAGCTAACTCGCTTGCTATAGATGCCATTTTCTTTACTTTTAATTCTACTTTAATAGGAATATTCATTCTATCTTTTAGAGTAGCAAAATATTTTATATTGTTCTTTACTTCTAATATTTCTAGAGATTTAGCAAAAACATCTTCTTCACCATAATTAAATAATACAGAAAAATCTTGTCCTATAATTTCTATACTACGATAAGCAAATAATTTTTCAGCACCTTTATTCCATGCTACAATTTTACTATTTTCATCTAAAGAAATCGCAACGTGGTCCTCTATTTCTTCTAATAAAAGATCTGCTGTACTTTCAAAAGATTTCATAAAATTTCTAAAAACACCTGCATAAAAATAGGAAAATTTCTTTCTAATAAGAATATATTTCAAATAAGCAACAAAGGATAGAAAACCATTTTTAAAATAAAGACTCATTAAAACTTCTTCTTTTCCATCAGAAAAAAAGATAGGTATCATAAAAGAGTAATCAAGATTATATGATTTTAAAATATTTGTATTTTTTTGGATTAGCCCATCCTCTGATTTATAGACGAAAGGTAAAAAGGGATTTGTTTTTTTATTAAGAAAGTATTCTTCCTTCTCTATAGAGTCTACTAAATAGCCCATAGAGCTTTCTCCCGAAGAAATAATCATTCGACCAGTATTAGAGCTTTTTAATTTTGTAATACTGATGAAGGGAGTATGGAAATACGATCTTGTAGATTCTGCTAAATCTTCTAAGAAGGTATTTTTCCAATCTGTATTTAAAGTTATTAAAGAGATATAGTTATGAAATATACCTCGGCTTATTTTCGAAAATTGGAGAAGACAATATATATAGTATATAAGAAATAATATTAAAGGCATTATTTCAATTAAAATGATAATCCACATGACTTATTTTCCTAGTATTTTGCTAATTGTTATCTACTTATTATGATTAAAAAAAGGATATAAGTCAAGCTTTACTAAAATTTATTTAGCTGGAAAATAGACACATAAACTTAGTTTCTTATTATTAATACTACTTTAAAAATTTTAAAATTATAATGTAGTAGTAGTAGTAGTTACTTTATAATTTTAACTATTAAATATCTAACTTATTATAAATAATATAATTACCATTACTTTTATTTTATAAAATATTGAACAAAAAGAGGATATTACCGTGCAATATTTTATAAAATTGTGCGATATCTTAATAAAATAAAAAATATTATGCGATTGTCCTATATTATGAATATGAATTGTTAAACAATAGAACAAAAAATAAAATATTTATTCTTAAAATAAAAAATTCAAGTTATTCAAAGGGTGATTCCGATTCTTAATATAGCATAATTATACACATTTTATGCTCTTATGTAAAGTGGGATAAAACAATGAAAAAACTATTATTATTATCAATTTCTATTCTTATTAGTTTACTTCCTAATAAAGCATTTCCTTTAGTGGGAATAAACAATATTGTTACTGCCATTGAAGTATCTGATATAAAAGATAATGTCGTTACTTTAAAGTGGAAATCAGACAAACAAGAGGGTGCTTTTTCTATCTATTATAATAAAAATAATATTATTCGTGATAAATTTGTTTTGAAAGATTCAGAATTAGCAGTAAGAACCACTCTAGCTGGCAAACAAATATCAGATCTTTATGAGTATGAATATAATATTCTCTTAAGAGAGGCGGGATCTTATTATTTTGCTGTTTTGTTAGACAGTAGCACGGCGATTGATGATATTGCTAGAGGTATCGTAGATATAGCTATTGACAATGTAGACTATCCTCTTATTTCTGAAATAAATACAACAGTACAACCAGTAGCTGTTAGTTTACCTAAAAAGAAATATGATAGATTTAAAATACAAGATAATTTTCTAGCTAATACAGAGTACTTAATCACATCGTTAAATTTACAATCTTCTGAAGATATTTTTCGTTTAAAGTGGAATGTGTATCCTAAAGATCTCACAAAGTATATTTTTGTTATTTATAGAAGCCGTTATCCTATTACACAATTTGGTTCTCCTCAAGGTTTACCTGCCTATGCAAGAGTAACCAATCAATTTTTTTATGAAGATAGAAATATTAATTTTGAAACCCCTTATTATTATGCTGTTGTAGCGGAAAATTCTAATCAATGGGATGCAGGTATTAACGTTTTCAATCAACCAGCTGTACTACTGAGAGAATCTCCTCCTTTCCAAGTAAAACCTACAATAGAATATATAAAAAGAAAAGAACCTCTTTTTACCTATAAATCAGAAGCATTGTCTGAGGAAGATATTCAAAAAGCAGTACAAGAAACATTATCTAATCTTCAAATTTTACCTATTTATAGAACCAATGAAAAAACAGTAGATCAGATATTGGAGCAATCCAACGCCCCTATTGTGATTAATCCTCTTACCCTAGAAGAGATTACCAACTACTCCTTGTTAAGTAATCAAGCCACTACAATAAACTCTCTTACTCTAGAAGAAATTACCAATTATTCTTTGGTAAGCAATCAACTTAGTGTTCCCCAGCAAGAAGCTATTCTACAAAAAGAAGATAGTAAAGCGGTATTCCAAAATATAGAAAATGAGCACACAAATTTAGCCAAGAACTATATAGAAAGTATTATTAAAAATAGAAATCAATCCTTGAGAGATCAAGAACATCAAGAACAGCAGCTTATTGAAGAAGACCAAAAAGATTATTATTCTACCATGGACAAAATAGGTGAATTGTCTTCTAAAATATCTTTTTTAGATAATCTAGAAAATAAATTAGTAAGTTCAGACAATCTTTCTTATAATAATTTCAAAAATCAATTAACTATTTATTTTAATCATAGAGATCAAATAAGAATAGCCCAGTTTCGTCTTCAGAGTGATATTAAGGCTTTGAGTGGTAAAAGAGAATCAAGAGAAGAGGAATTTCTTAACAATATAAAAGAAATTCAAAATTCAGAGTTACTACAGATGAATCAGCTAAAAGTCCAATATACTAATAACTATTTAGAAATGAGGGAAAAAAGCATTCTTGAACAACAAAAGCTTTTGGCAGCAGAGCAAAAACTTCGTGATGTAATTTATAAAGAAGCTCGTGAAGCAGAGCAAAAAATCCGTGAAGAAAAATATAGAAAATATATAGTAAAAGATCTTGCAGATAAATTCCATAGCTTAGATGTTAATAATATAGAAAAACCTAAAGATCTAGGTATTATTTATGATGATGAAGTATCAAAAATAAACGAAAATAATTATAATGATGATTTATATGATAATGACAAGCCCAATGATAAAAAATATGTAGTACCTCCTTATGAGCCACAAAGTATGCCAGAGCCTAAATTGCCTAAACAAAAAAGCCCTGAAAATCGTCTAAAAGATGTGAAAAATAATTATATTGATGTTATCGTAGAAAAAATTCCAACTATAAATGAACATTCTTCAGAAAATTGGATAGTAAAAAAAGAAATTTGGCTCCAAAACAACAAAGAAATTTGGAATGCTAAAAATAGATTATGGAATGACAGAACTAGAGAAATACTAGGTTCATCTGATTATGATAAAATAAGATCTAAATGGCTTAACCCCTCTCAGATAGTTGCCTTAAGAGAAGGAAAAAAATCAGTTAATAGAGAAAACTATGAAGAAGCTATTTATCTTCTAACTTTTGTTGCAAAAGACCCTACTGCTCTTATGCTATTAGGTAAATCTTACTATGAGTTAGGGGCATATAGAGATGCTTTCTCTGTATTTGTAACTGCTCTCCAAATGGAGATCCCAGAAGCTAAGTATTGGTTAGAAGTTAGTTCAGAAAAAATATTAGAAAAAAATATTCAAGAAAATAGGAATTAGGAGGCATTGATGAGAAGAGAGCAATACTACAATCGTGTTAATATACCAATTTATAGAATGATTACTTCTTTTTGCATGTTTCTTTTATTCATTTCTACAGGTTTATTTCTTTATTTCTTTTTCTATCAAAGCATGATGAACTCCTTGCAAGATTATAACGATGGCAGAAAAGCCCCAGCACCTGTTTACGAACAAGCACAAGTAACTATTCCTAAAATATCATTACAAGAAACTATTGCCCCCATTCCTCTTGTGGACAAATCTGCTAGAGATGCAGAACGTATTTTTACAGCCTATGAACTAGGAGACAATGTATTAGCTTCTCGCTTTATTGTAGATTTTATCACCGATTATCCTCAAAGTCCTTTTATTCATAAAGTACGTCTTGTGGGTGCTTATATTATGAATGAAAGAGGAGATTATCAAACAGCTCTTAGTTATATTCAAAAAATCCTCGGAAATTCTGATATTACTAGTGAAGATTATTCTGAAGCCGTATTGTTATTAGGTTCTATTTCAAGAGAAAGAAAACAACATGATAGCTATATCCAATCTTTTCTTGAAAAGGCTTTCTTTACTGCATCTGAGCCCACTAAATCTAAGCTTGCTTTCTATCTGGGGTATCTTTTTCTTCATAAGGGAGAATTTCAATCCTCTCTTTCTTATTTTAATCAAGTAATAGGAGAAGATGGTCTTTTAGGAAAAGCAGCTCTTTATCAGGCTCAAGTGATGAGACCAGAATCTATTAATGAATTAGAAAATTTCCTCAATAGTTACCCTGCTTCTTCCAACTATGATTATGTAAAAACCACCTTCATTAAAGAAAATAATCTTCTTGCCCAAGAATTAACTATTCGAGGTTATTTAGATAGTGCCGAACGTTTTTATAAAAAAATCACCCAGCATTTTCCAGATAGTGCTGAGGGTGATCAAGCTCGTATTGACATGGCAGAATTATACTACCAAAAACAAAATCATGAAGAAGCCCTTGTTCAATTACACGATGTTCTTAAAAACAATGATACTTTCAAGGATCCTGATGCTTTATTTGTTTTAGGAAAAATATCCTTTGAAATGGATAAACAAGAAGAAGCTTTAGGGTATTTTAGAAGCTTAATAGAAAAATATCCCCGAAGTTCTTATATTGCAAAAGCCCAAGAATGGCAGGAATTAATTTTTGAAAGCTTAAAGTATTAAGCTAATAAAGGAGTATTAAAATGTCTAAATCTTTAGTGATATTTGATTTATACAATACTTTGATTGTTGATTCCTCTATAAAAGAGCAATCCTTATACAGAGTGAATTCTATGTGGTCTGCTATAGAAAAAGGGGGCTTCCCTATCCGCTTCAATGAGGTTGTAAAAGCCTATGAAGAAACTATAGAAATAATGGTGGAACAGCAAAAAAAACACTTTAGTGTTAGCGTTTTTGAATTGGTGAATATTTTTGCCCAAAAAATCAATATGACAGATATTTCCTATATGAAAAAGTTTTATAATCTTTGGTCTTTTGCCTCTTTACAATTTTCTCCTAAGCCAATCAATCATATTAAAGAAGGGCTAGAAGAATTAAAAGCAAACAATAAAAAAATAGCTTTAATTTCAAATACAGGAACAACCCCAGGGGTGGCTTTGCGCTTTCTCCTAAAAGAGCTAGAAGTATACGACTTATTTGACGATATGATTTTTTCTGATGAATTTGGTTTTATGAAACCGAATGCCATGATTTTTAATCGTGTTTTAGAAAGACTAGATACAGAGCCAAAAGATGCTGTTTTTGTAGGAGATCATATTGTATATGATAAACAAGGTGCTAACGCAGTAGGCATTAGTTATATACCTATGAATCCTGATATAGAATTTAGAAAAGTTATAAAAGAAATTATAGAATAAGCAATAAAAAACACCCTCAAAACTTAGAGGGTGTTTTTTAGTTAAAAATATTATTATTATATTTTATGGAGAAGTTTTTTATGAGTATGCAATTTGAAAATAGATATTATGTAAGCCCCGAAATGAAAGCAGAATTTTGAATCACCCTATTTCTTAAACTCATCTCTAAACATTCCCATTATATGAATATCATGAAGCTTACCTTTGGTATAGACTTCTTTTCTTAGAGTTCCTTCTTTTTTGAAGCCTATTTTTTCGTAAACTTTTCTTCCTTTCTCGTTATAATCAAAAAAAGTAAGTTTGATTTTTTGAGCATTCATTTCATCAAAGATAAATCTACACAATGTTCTGAGAGTATCTGCACCCAAGCCTTTACCTTGATATTCTTCGGCTAACCAAATACCAATAGTTGCTGTTTGAGAAGTGCTATTAAAATCATTAACGCCACATCCTCCAATATAATCACCTGTTTCTACTAGCTCCACAGCAAAATGAAAAACAGGACCTTTAGAATTCATGGCGAATTCTACGAACTCTCTCTGCCTATCTAAAGAATTAGGAAAAATGGAATCTCTCATAAGCATAGACATAATATCATAATTATTAAAAAGAACGTAAGAATCTTCTATATCACTTTCTTTGTACGCTCTGAGTTTTATTTTTTCACCAAAATACATAATTTTCTCCCATTTGATAAATTTATAAAAAGAGTATACTCTCTACCTTTTTATTATATCTTATCATAAAAGAGTAGTCAATAAATAAAAATAGTAAATCCTCACTTGATACAGTCCATGCGGACATTTATATAGTTTTGTATAGTATAGATATTTTTGTAAAGAATAAAATTAGATAAATATGAGAAGGGTGAAGTCCATGCGGACTATTTATATAATTTTGAGTGATATAGACCCTTGGATTATAGCTTATTTTGTACACACTTGACTGAAAATACTAGATGGAGCATATCAATACCATGATAATGCTTTACAAACTTATCTTTTATACGCATGCCATT
Organism: uncultured Brevinema sp.; assembly: GCA_947038195.1. Taxonomy (GTDB): domain Bacteria; phylum Spirochaetota; class Brevinematia; order Brevinematales; family Brevinemataceae; genus Brevinema_A. The sequence continues at coordinate 1,060 of CAMQVI010000005.1, read as the reverse complement.
CCGTAGAGCCACATTCTGTGATGCAAGATTTGTATCACGAATAATCGAAAACACTTCGTCAATGTTTAGAATTTCAAAGGCATATTTTTTACAAGAAATAGCAGCTTCACTCGCATAGCCCATATGCCAAAATAATTTTTGAAAAAGATACCCTATCTCAAGAACTTGCTTATTATTATAATCTTGCATAGTAAGACCACATTGTCCTATCATTTCTTCTGTTTCCTTTAGAATTACTGCCCATAAACCAAATCCAAAATCATGATATCTCTTAATTTGTTTGTCTAACCATGCTTGTACCTCGATATCATCAAAAGCGTGTCCATAGGTATACATGACATCTTCATCTTGCAAAATTTTACATAATGCAGTATAATCAGATTGCTTCATTTCCCGTAAATATAATCTTTCTGTTTCTAGTATCATCATTAATTTACCTTTGTACTATATTAATTATAACACATTTGTTATTTTTTCACTAAAAAGTCCATGCAGAGTCTATGCAGACAGCGACAATTTTATATAGTTTTGTGTAGTATAGATAATTATGGTAAAGAATAAAGTTATGTAAATATAAGAAGGGGGAGATAGGATGAAAACAGATCTCACCACAATCCCTTCCATCGGTAAAAAATGTGCCTTATATCTTAACGATATAGGGATTACTTCTGTCGAAGATTTGATAGGAGCTGATGCTGAAGAGTTATTTCTAAAAGACACCCAACATAAAGGATTTCAAGATGATAGATGTTTGTTATATCAGTATCGTTTAGCTGTTTACTATGCGAACACAAAAAACCACCATCCTGAAAAATTAAAATGGTGGAATTGGAAAGATTCTATAAAATAAACTCATCTTTAAACATGCCCATAATATGTATGTTATGAAATTTACCAGAACGAAAGAGTTCTTCTCTCAAAATTCCTTCTTCTTTGAATCCTAATTTTATATAGCAATTTTCACCTTTTTCGTTAAAAGAAAAATGCTCTAACTTGATTTTTCTTATATTCATTTCATCAAAAACGAATTTACATAGTGTTCTCAAAGCATCTTGCCCCA
>CAMQVI010000004.1 GCA_947038195.1 uncultured Brevinema sp. | reverse complement strand
GCCTTTTCAAATTCCCAAGAAAGTCCTGTTATATTTTTTTACTTCCATTGCTACCTTCCTATAATCTCAAAAAAAGCAACGCCTTTTCAGACGTTGCATTAATTTATTGTGTAGGGCGTTTTTTATTTTCACCTTTTTTGAGTGCAAGCTCTTTAAGACGAGCAGCTTTACCAAAGCGTCCTCTCAAGAAGAAGAGTTTAGCACGACGTACTTTGGCACGACGGACAATCTCAATATGTGAAAGATAAGGGGAATGGAAAGAAAATACACGTTCGATAGAAATCCCAGCACTAACACGGCGAACAATAAAAGTTTTTCTGTTCATTCCATGTTTGAAACAAAGGACTACACCTTCATAAATCTGTACTCTTTCTTTAGTACCTTCTGAAATACGTACACTGACACGAATCGTATCACCAACTCCAAATTTAGGAAATTTTTCGTTGTTATTGTTTTCAGCAAGAAGCATCATTTCGATATCATGTAAAGTATTTTTAATCTTTTCTTTTCCTGCATCTTTTTTAGCAGAACCTTTAGCAGCTTTAGTTACGGCTACTTCTTCTACTACAGTTTCTGCAGCTTCGCTAGTTTCTGTTTTTACAGCAACTTCTTCGGAAGAAACTTCAGCATTAGCGGTGGTTTCTTCTGTAGCTTTTTTTTCTTGCTCATCCATCTCTTTTCTCCTGGATTACTTTTTCAAAAGCAAGTAAACGCTTTTTTAAAAGATCATTTTGTTTTTTGATTTTCGTTAAGGGATTTTTATGAGTAGTTTCTACTTTACATAAAGGGTAATCTCTTAATAAATCTGGTCTTCGCAACCAAGTAATGTATAGTTGCTCTATAAAACGAGTTTCGTTTATTAGTTTGTGATTTCCTGATTTTAAATATTCAGGAATCATTTTATTTTCAAATTCTAGTGGTTTTGTGTAGTGAGGGTACTCTAATAGTCCTTTTTGGAAGGATTCATCCTCTACCGCATCGGGTCTTAAAATATCACCTGTCATCCTTAGTACAGAATCTATTAACACAAGACTGGCTAATTCTCCTCCACTAAGCACATAATCTCCAATGGAGATTTCTTCATCTATATAATTATCGATTACCCTTTGGTCTAAACCTTCATAACGAGAGGCGACAATTACTAAATGTTTTTTTTGAGATAACTCTAATGCTTTTTGACTGGTAAGAGGAGTACCTCTTGGAGACATATGTATCACATGAGCCTCATCGTCAATTAAGTCTTTTAAGGCATTCGCTACTACATTAGCTTTTAGAAGCATCCCAGGTCCAGGAGCAACACTTAAGTCATCTACTTTTTGATAAGTCCCTTCCCCCCAATCTCTTAGATTGTGAGAATTAATAGAGATTATCCCTTTCGCCCTTTTAACGATACCATATGAGAGAGCATCTGTTATCATTTGGGGGAAAAGTGATAAAACTGTTATTTTTTCCATAGGAATTATAACAACTCATCTAAATGATTAAAAACTATTTTTTGATTTTCTGAATCAACGGATTCAACATATCTATCATTAAAAGGAACTGCTAAATCTTGTGTTAAGTTGTCCTGTTTAATAACAAATATCTCTTGTCCTCCGATTTCAAAAAGATTGAAAATAATTCCTATCTTTTCATTTTGATACCAAGCTTCAAGATTTAGGAGGTCTTTAACAAAAAACTCACCTTCTTCCGGGGCATCTAACAGATCTTTCGGGATGTAGATTGGTACTAATCGCCAAGCCTCTGCCATTGTTCTATCTTTTATATCGATAAATTGGACTTTAGCATATTCAGGTGTTTCTGAAAACTTTAGAGAACTAAAACCTAGCCCTCTAAAACCGCTTTTTTCTTTTTTATCTTTAATATAAAAAGATTTAACTTTTTTCAAATCAGATTCTTGATCTATATAAAGCTGAACTTTTAAATCGCCTTTCACACCGAAAGGTTTTAAAATCCTGCCTATTTCAATCATTTCATCTTGCGCTATATCTGAAGACATACAGACTCCATTTATACAGCAGCTCTTGCCTTAGCAACGAGTTGTTTTACTGTTTGAGATACAATAGCACCTAATTTGACCCATTCATCATAACGATTAACGTCAATCATAATTTGATCTTTAGCTTCAATAGGTCTATACGTACCAAGATTCTCAATATATGCTCCATCACGAGCATTTCTAGAATGAGCTACAACAACACGATAGTAAGGAGCTTTTTTCTTACCTAAACGCATTAAACGAATATTAGTGGACACAAATGACCTCCATAAAAAATATCACTTCAAGTATTTTACTACATTTAACCTTATTTGTCAATGATTTTTGAAAATATAATTGTTAACAATTACCCTGTAAGAATTTTTTGCAGGGGGAGGTTAAGGGGTAGTTCTCCCAAATATTATTATAAGGAAGAAATAGATCATTTTCTTGTAATTGATAATCAGAGCTCTCTAGCTCGCAGTAAATTCTTTTTACCTTATTATTAGAGATCCTGTAACTTACTTCCCCTATTTCTAAGCCTATTGACTGGGTGCTGATAGGAAAATCATACATGCCCTTACGTCTTTTTGTATTTTTAGTGAAAAGCATTTTATCATCTTTTTTTATAAGAAGGGCATATTCTACAATATCTATAATAGTTGTTTTTGGTTTATCTCCAGGAAAGGCAAGAGGGGTATGAGATAAAAAAGCCTTACAGTTCTCTTTTAAGGGGCATGTACTGCACCCTACTTTATGCACCCCACACATTATAGCTCCCAGTTCCATTATGGCTTGATTCCAAGCTCTAATGTCCTTGGTTTTTATTTGTTCTATGATTTGTTGAGCCTTTGCTCTTAAATCTTTTTCAAAATCTTCATCCCTTCTATCTAAAGCGTAATACCTACCCAAAACCCTATCTACATTGGTATCAATAAGCGAGACTGCTTGTCCAAAAGCAATAGACGCTATAGCTCCAGCTGTGTAAGGTCCTACCCCTGGTAGTTTTAGTAAATCCTCATAAGTTTTAGGAAAATTTTCCTCTTCTTTTAATAGCTGGGCTGTTTTAAGAATATTCCTAGCCCTCGTATAGTAACCGAGACCAGACCATAGGGTTAAAACCTCTTCTTCCTTAGCCTGTGCTAAATCGGAAAGATTGGGGAATTTTTCCATAAAACGGAGAAAGTAATTAGTGACCGTAGCTACGGTGGTTTGTTGGAGCATTACTTCTGAAATCCAAACTCTATAAGGGCTGGAATCTTCTCTCCAAGGCATGGAACGTTGGTTTAGGTAAAACCAGTTCAAAAGTTTTTCTTGATCTTTATATATCATATATCTGCTTTACTTACCAGAAGAACGTTCTTTAGTACAACGATCTTTTTCTTCTAAGATTCTATCATCTTCTGGAGAAAGCTCTAAGGCTTTTTCAAAGCATTTATCAGATTCTACATAATCTCTTGTATCATGAAAAAAGGTAGCAGCTTGAAGCCAAATATCTGGATTGTGTGGGTCTTTTTCTAAGGAACGTTCAAAAAGCATTCTTGCTTCGTAGACTTTGCCTTGTTGTTTTAGAATACTGCCTAATAAACTCAAACCTTCCCCATGTTCTGGGTCTTGGTCAATAAGAGCCACTATCCATCTCTCTGCATCATCATAACGCTCCCAATCAAAAAGCATCGCTGCATAATGATAGCGAAGGATAGGATCATTGGGGTATTCTAGTAAGGCTTTTTCAAATATTTTTTGACTTTCTTCGTATTTGTCCATATCGGCTAAAGTTACCGCTTTTAGGGTGATAGTTTCTACACTAGTAGGGTCTATTTCTATTGATTTATCAAGCATAGCTAGAGCTCCTTCCAAACGATCAGAATCGGCAAGGACGGATGCTAATTGATAATAAGCTGGGGCAAAATTAGGATAGGAATCCACTAAGGTCTGAGCACAATGGATAGCCTCTTCATATTTTTTACTTCTCACGAGAAGATTGGAGTAAGTCTGTAAGGCTATCATATCAGCAGGATTCACGGCTAAAATACGTTTTAAAATCCCTTCTGCTTTTGGAAATTCCCCTTTACGAACCAATAAGAGCACATAATTATTAAGAGCAGGGAGGTCTTTTGGGTCTTTAGCTAAAGCTTTATCGTAATACCACTCGGCTTCTTCTATTCTATCTAAAAGAAACAATAGATTTCCATAGTTAAATTCAATGCTAATATCAGAACCTAGCTCATCATTTTCAAAAAGTGCTTTTTTAAAATAATTTTCAGCTTCTTCAAAACGCCCTAAGTCTGCTAATAATAAAGCGTAGTTATTGAGGATAAAAGGATCATCAGGGATCTGTCTCATCATAAATCGATAATACCACTCGGCATCTCTGTATTTTCCCAATTCTGCTAATTCATTAGCTTTATCCATTAGGCGTTCTGCTGCTAAAAGCTCCTGATCGAGGAGTTTCGTAAATAATTTATCAGCTGTTTCTAAATCACCTACAACGACACAAAAAGCTCCATAACGGAAAGTGAGATTTGTGTTATCTTTTTCTAATTGGAGTAATCGGGTATAAATCAATTTAGCTTCTTTATAACGTCCTAGGTCTTGTAGGAAAATGGCATAATTAGAAAGGGCAGTCGTATGCTCTCCATCTATGGTGAGGATTTTTTGATAAATTTGCTCTGCAAACTCTTTATCAGTAGCCGTAATTTTATCAGCATACTCGCCCCAAAGTGCTATATCATCATCTTCCATTTTTGCTAGTTGTTTTTTATCAAATTCCATACGAATTCCTCTTATTTGAAATCTAAGAATAAAGAGGCGAGGTCTAATCCTGCTATCTTTTTCTGTGAGTACGTGTCTCTAATTTTTTCTTTTGCTTTGATGAAGTCTGAAGCAGTCGCTCCATTATTTAGCGCCATATCTGCTTCTAAATAAGCCGCCAAATGGTCGGCAAGACGTACAATAGTGCCATCTCTAGGATTGAATCGATCTTCGTTGAATTCTTTTTCTATTCCATTAGGGTGTTCTATTATTTTATTATTTTGGGTGGTAAAATCGGTAAACTCATCATCAACAAAATAAAACATCTCTGTTCTCAATCTTTCGGGAATGAGCATTTTAAATTTTCTATTCATTTCTTCATGTTCTATCGTTTTAAGAAGGTCTCCCAAACCTGGGATATTGGCCTTTAAAGGAGAAATAATATCTCTTGTGAAAACTTCTGGCAAGTCGTGAAATACCCCTGTGAAAAAATTGTTGTAAATTCTTTTGGGGCAAGCTCCAGACAAGAGAGAAAAGAAATAGGTCAATATAGCCACATAAAAAGAGTGTCCTAAAACCGCTGTTGGAGGCTGTCTATATAGCTGTGCCCAACGAACTTGAAAACGCATTTGTCCAAACATTTTTACTAATTGGGAGTAAGAAGAATAATCTTCATTATCAAAGAGATTTATTTTATTTTCTTCTCTTATATGTCTAGTTTCTAATTTAGCCACAAGATGCCTGCGGAGCTCTATATGTTTATTGTAGAGTAATTCCATATCAGAGGCAATTTCTGGCATCCCAAAGCCCCCTGGGTTGGCTGATTTAAGGAGCTCATATTCCCAAATGCTAGCATCGGCTTTGGCTATTTCTATGATTTTTTGAGTGAGACTATCTCCATACATATTAGGATTATCACACCAATAGCTGAATTTTTGAATGAATTCTACAGGCAATCCATCCAAATAAGGAAGCATTGATTCTTTTACAAAAACTCTTAAAGACTTATATTGATTTTCATCTGCTTTAATACGAGAAAACACAGGGGGTTTAATATCTGTAATAATAATACGTTCTAAATAGCGAAAAACACTAGATTCTACAAGTTCTTGCATATCAATTTTTTCTTCATCTTCTATTGCTTTCGCCAAGAAATAAGCTAGACTAATAGCGTGGGCTTGTTTATCTATTTCTACTAATTCTGTGGGTCTTAACTGGTCATTCCATCGTTGCATGGTAAATCCGTCAAATAATTTGACGATAAGACTTTTTCGTATCATGCTATCTCCTATCAACTATACCATCTTTCAATAGTACTATATTATAGAAGAAAATTATTTTTTTTGCAATATATGATATGATATCATTGACAAAAAAAATAATTTTCTTTATAATTATAGAGCAAATTCTATTTAAATCAAGAGAGAAAAATGAAAAAATATATATTATTATTGGTATTTGTCGCTATATCCTGCTCTCAAGAGCCTGATTATAACTTCACCCCAGAAGGAAATAAATTTTTAGAAGCCTTAGATGGGAAAAACTATAACGGTGTTGGGACTGACGCTAGTGCCTATAACTTCAAGGCTATAAAAACATCCTTCCAAACATTTCATAATACAACACCACCGGGCGATTACACAACTTCTGCATTGTTTTTTGTGAAAGCTAAAAACAATAGTGATCTGGAAGGGGTTTATTACGAAAACATACCCTCTGAAGGGGCTTCTAGTAGACGTTACAGAGTGATTAAGAGAAATCCAGCTAGTGCTATTCTTCACAGAACTGCTCTACATAATACAGAGGCTGGGGCGATTGGTGATAATACTTTTGTTCATTTTGCTACTATAAAATAAATTATATTACTAGTATAAAATAAAAAACCTCCTAAAATTTAGGAGGTTTTTTAATTTTTTTATATAATTAAAATTATTTTAAAAGATCTACTAATTGGTTGAAATCTCTTGCATTTTCACCCACTAAGGTTTTATCACTTTCTCCAAAAATTATAGTAGGAAGCGCTTGAACATTAAATTTTTGTGCATATTCTTTGAAAGCGGGACCTTCTACCATGTAAGCTCTAATATTAGGATTGGTGATAGCCAAACGGTGTATATTCATTACCGCTTGAGGGCATAGGGGGCAAGTAAGAGAAATATAAGTATAGATATGAAGTACTTCTTTTACGGAATCAATAATTGTTTTATGGGCATCGGAAATCGTTTCCATGTGTTTTCCTGATACTTCTAAAACGGACATAAGAAAAGAGCTGATCTCATAACCACCAGGAGTACCATAGAATCCTACTCCTTTTTGGCTTTCATCTTCTGTCGTTACATAGATAGCTGGACTAGCGAAGGCGTTCCATTCTTTAGCTTTTTCTGTATCTTTATCTATATCATAAATAGTTAGAGACATTTTAGGGTTAAAAGCAGAAAAATCCGTTACGAATTCTTCTGTTTCTTTACTTTTATCGTTATCTCCTTTAAAGAGAATTATTTTTACAGGTTTATCCATGTCGGCTAAAATACCTGTTAATTGTTTTGTTGTTGCTTCATCAAATATCATATTTTCCTCGTTTTTTTATTGGGTGATTATATAATTATAAGTAGCTAGAGCGGCTTTTGCTCCTTCACCAGCAGCTATTACAACTTGTTTGAAAGGCACATCTGTAACATCGCCTGCAGCAAAGATCCCAGAAATAGCAGTAGAACAATCATTTTTTACAATGATTTCTCCACCTTTGTTTTTAATGCTGTCTGGAACAAATCCACTCGTAGGGATTAGTCCAATTTCTACAAATACGGCATCTGTTTTAATGGCACTTTCTTGATTTTGGACAGTATTTAGAACAACTAGTTTTTCAACACCGTCATTCCCCTCTATACGGACACAAACAGAATCGTAAATAACATGTACTCTGCTATCATGGAGGACTTTCTCCGCTAGGACAGAGTCAGCTGTTAATTCAGAGAGATTTTGTACAATGACTACTTCTTTAGCATAGCTAAGCATATCAATAGCAGCTTCTACTCCTGAATTTCCCCCACCAACAACGATGACTTTTTTATCAATAAAGGCAGGCCCATCACAAGTAGTACAATAAGCCACCCCTTTACCTGTAAATTGTTCTTCCCCAGGGATCCCTAGTAAACGAGGGGACTTGCCCGTTGCAATAATAATAGATTTCGCTTGAAAGCTCATACCGTTATTACAACTGACTTTTTTTATCTTTCCTTCTGTTTCTATCGCTTTCACTTGGGTTTCTAACTTAATAGGTAGTTCAAATTTTTGGACATGGTCATAAAATCGGTTGACAAGTACAGAACTTCTAATGTCTGCATCTCCTAGCCAATTTTCTATAGAAGAGCTTTTTATAATTTGCCCTCCTATATCTTGGGTAATCATACCTACTTTAAGGCGTTTTCTTCCACAATAAAGTAAGGCATTCATAGCCGCTGGACCCCCACCTATAATAAGGGCATCATATATTTCATTTTCTTCTAAATTAACTTTAACAGAAGAAAATAGTGACAAATTTAACTTTAAATCCATTTTACACTCGCTATTATTAAAAATAAGGGCACCTTTCTGGCGAAAGGCACCACTTTTATGTTTATCTAATGATGTTTACCAAAGTAATCACTAACACCCGCAGCAGATTCTGTCATGGTGTCATCACCTGGTTTCCAGTTAGCAGGGCACACTTCCCCGTTTTTTTCAAAGAACAACCACGCATCAATAACACGCAAGGTTTCCTCTACAGAACGTCCTAAAGGTTTGTCGTAAACTTGTTCCATACGAACAATAAAATCTTTATCGATTAAAAAAGTACCTCTAAGGGCTACGCCTTCATCAACTAAGACACCATAATCACGAGAAATAGTTTTGGTTAAGTCAGAGACGATTGGGTACACGACGTGTTCAATCCCACCTTTATCTCTAGGGGTATTAAGCCATGCTTTATGGGACATCACTGAGTCCACAGAACAGGCAATAACTTTTACTCCACGTTTTTCGAACTCTTCCATACTGTCACTAAAAGCGTGCAGTTCTGTTGGGCAAACAAAAGTGAAATTTAAAGGATAAAAGAAAAATAAAATAGGCTGTCCTTTAAAATCAGAAAGCCGCATATCTTTAATCTCCCCTTTCTCTACAGCTTGAGCTGTGAAATCTGGTGCTGGTTTGTTAACTAAACTCATTAACCTCTCCTAAAAAAATTAATTGTTGATATTTTATATCTTCAATTAAAGTATAGCATGAAAATAAAGGAAATCAAAATATTTTTAAAATAATTACTCTAAATGCTGTTGATTAGCCTGCTGGAGACGCTCAAAAAGAAATGGTGCCAAATCATTAATGTCTGTTTCTTCGTTGTCTGACATTTTATCCACCAACAATCTCGTGAACGAAGCGTACATTAATTCTTTAGAAATTTGGGTGAGTTTAGAAAGATCCCATTGGACACGGTGAGAATCAATATTATTATCTTTAAGAAAAGTATTCCATTGATCAATATGTTCGGAAAGAGAGAATTTAGAAAAAACAACAGAACCTTGTACGGCAATCTCTAAAGTAGCATAAGGATTAGTTTTTAGAGTTTTGGTAACAGCTAATAACCTTTCTTCTATATCTTCTTCTGAATCAATGACAGAGAGAGGGAAAGTTATATATTCCACAAAAGACACGGAGAGTGCCACTCTTTCCATCATCCAAGTATTAGTATCTACAAGAGATACATAACGAAGACCTTTATCTGTTTTTCTTGTCTGTCTAGGTGCTCCAGGATTAACAACTAAGGTGCCATCCACCCATTTATCAAACCAAGTATGATAGTGACCAAGAGCCACGTATCTGTATTTTCCCCCTACATCAGAGGATGTAATAGGAAAATAAGAATTTTCTGAATTTTGAGCACCAAAAGTCCCATGGGTGATAAGTATACTCGGTTCATAACTAGGAATTTCAATATCTACTAAACTACAATTAGCTTGGTAGGGAACACATACAAAATATACTCCCTCTATTTTAGCCACAGAGTAGGGAGCTTTGTGAGCAATGGTGACATTAGGTGCTACTGAGTCTCTATGCTGAAGATATTTGTAATCATGATTTCCAGGAACTACTAAAATATCCCCCTCAAAATGACTCCATAAAGGAAGTAGCGCGGTCTCAAGGACTCTTCCATTAGCCGTAGCATCAAAAAGATCTCCCGCAATAATGATCAAATCTACTCTTTCTTTTTTTGCCAAATCTATAATACTTTGGACTATGGTGAGCTGATCTTTAGTTTTTAGGTGGAGGTCGGCGGTGTGTAGTATTTTCATTATTATTCCTTAGCATAAAAACTCTCTTGATTGTTTAAGAGATATCTTATATAATTATATTATGAATCGGAAAAAAAACGAATTGTTTGAGAAAATAAGACCATGAAAAAACAAACTTCCTCCCAAATACATCAAATTACAGGAATTTTTACCCCAGAAACCAAAAGTGCTATCCCAGAAAATCCTGGCGTCTATATATATAAAGATAGTAATGATACCATTTTATATATAGGAAAAGCTAAAAATCTTCGTAAAAGAGTGGCTTCTTATTTTATTAAAACCCCTGTTTACTTAAAAACACACCTCCTTGTCCAAGAAATTAAAAATATTGATATTATTGTCGTTGATAATGAAAATGAAGCTTTATTTTTAGAAGCTACTTTAATCAAAAAACATCTCCCTAAATTTAATATTAATTTTAAAGACGGAAAATTTTATCCTTATATTAAAGTATCCTTAAAAGATGATTTTCCTAGAATTTTTATTACGAGAAATAAATATGAGGACGATGGTTTGTATTTTGGGCCTTATGCTAGTGCAGGAAACGTGAGGGCTACCTTAGAGATATTGCAAAAAATGTTTCAGCTACGTACTTGTAAAATCCTTCCTAAAAAAGAATGTTTAGAATATCATATGGGACGCTGTTCTGCCCCTTGTATTAACAAGATCTCCCCTGAGGAATATAAAGAAAACCTAGAAGGGGCTCTCAACTTTTTAAAGGGTGATAAAGCCACACTCATCGAAGACTTGAAAACTAAAATGAAAGCTGCCGCTAAAGAAATGCTCTTTGAAAAAGCTCAAATTTACAAAGAACAATTGGATTCTCTCTATGCCCTAGACGAAAAACAACATGTCTACATTACTTCTGACCAAGATATCGATATTATAGGTATAGAAGAAAAAAATGGTACTTTTGGAATTGTGGTTTCTTTGTTAAGACAGGGTAAACTCACAGGAAAAGAGGGATTTATTGTTAAGCAAGACCCTAGTAAACCCCTATTCTCTACTCAAGAAATTCTTGAAGAATTTATTATTAATAAATATAGTGCTAATGATTCCTTGCCCCATAGTATCTTAATCAACGAAAAATTTGACTCTACGATACAAGGATTAAGTGATTGGCTTAAAGAAGATGATATTACGATCACAATACGTTGTGCCACTAAAGAAAATAGCCAAGAATATCCTCTGTTAACCTTGGCAGAAAAAAATGCACTTGTCCACTTAGAGCAAATACTATCAGAACCAGATTTACTCCAAACCTTAACCAATCTTCAAAAAGAATTAAAACTCAAAAACTTCCCTTCTATCATAGAGGGTTTTGATATTGCTAAGTTAGATGGCACCTTAGCATCAGGTGTAATGGTGCAATTCCAAGGTGGGGAGCCTAATAAATCCTCTTACAAAATGTTTAATATCAAGGCTGAAAATCAACAAGACGATTATATTGCTATGGAAGAGGCTGTGTACAGACGTTATAAAAGACTATTAGACGAAAAGAAAACCCTTCCTCAGCTCATTGTTATAGACGGGGGTAAAGGGCAACTAAGCTCTGCTCTAAAAGCTTTAGATAAATTAGAAATTAAAGATATAGATATTATTTCTATTGCGAAACAAGAAGAAGAAATTTTCAAACCCAGACAAAAGATCGGTACTCTTTTACCCAAAAACTCTCCTGTTTTACACCTCATACAGAGGGTAAGAGATGAATCTCACCGTTTTTCTCAGTACCAACTCCATAGACGTATGGATAAAAAAATGAGATCATAATATATATATAAACAAAAAACCCTCGCAATGCGAGGGTTTTTTGTTTAGGAGTGTAAGAATTATACTTTGCTAGAACAACCACCATAAAGATAGTACTTATTTTTATCATTGTCCATTTTTAATTAACTTTCATAAAAAACAAACATGCTTTTTTTTTGACAAAAAATAAAAAACTGTGCAAAATAAGATACCAAATCAGAATTAACTTACCTTTCTGATAAAATCCTATAGGGGTTCTTATGTTAGACACATGTCTTAATTACTACGGTATTTATGCAAACCTAAACATTTCTTTATCTTTACACAAATTAGAACAGCTCGCTTTCGAAGAACATCCTAGTGGCTATGAAAATGCACCTATTAAAACTTTGTCTTTATCCTACTATGAAATTAAAAATTTACTTGGGATCTACCAAGGTGCTGATTATGAAAAAATTATTAAAGAAGTTTTTCGTTATGCAGCGTATTTTGGATTAATCCAAAATGTCACCTTGTCTCCTTTTCATATAGAATGGGATTATAATCCCTACCATCAGCGAGATTTGTTTTTTGCAAAAACTCGTTTAGACATTAGAGAATATCATAAATTTTCATCTATTATATAGTAATAGATAGAGTTAAAACTAAAAGTAACTAATATAAAATCCCTATTGACAGGAATTCACTTTCATAGTACAATAGGATATCTTAAAAATAAAAGTTTTTCTGTTATAAGAAAATTAAGAGGGAAATCGGTTAAATTCCGATGCGTTACCCGACACTGTAGTCAGTAGTAGCAAATACAACAAGCCATTCATTTTATGGAGAAGGCGTATTTGTAAGCTGAGAGCCAGGACACCTGCTTTTGTTTTTAGAAAAATATTTTCTTCCTCGGGAATAAGGAAGATTGGTATTACACTACTAGTGTATCTAGTAATAATCCCTTTCTATTAAAATCCCCGAAAAGTATTAATCTTTTCGGTTTTTTGATTTCTTATCCCTTTGGAGTATAAAAGGACCATCATGCCTTATATTATTCTTTTTTTATTATTCTTCACCAACACTTTATGGACACAAGAAACTGATCAAGATAGTGATTTTGAATCTGGGCTTTCTACAGAAAGAAATATCGCCCAAAATTACAGACCAGGACTTAATTTTCAAAGTACAGACCTTAATACTCAAGGCTCATCCGCCAACCTTATTGATTCTGCCGCCGTTACTTCTGAATTTACAGAAGTAGGACGTATAGGAGCTTTAAGAGTAGATGGAGCTAGCACTCCTCCTATTTTAGGTCTGGATGGTTTTATCATTAAAGACCCTTCTATTAGTCAAGGGCAAATTTTATTAGATCTCTTACCTTATGATTTTGCTACAAGAGTGGATATTTACAAACAAAATCTCGTGCCTTTTGGGGTGAATGCTGGAAGTCTTATTGATTTTCGTATTCCTATAAATTACGAAGACTCTATTTCTATTTTAGCTACAGGATCTACTACGGGTAGTTTATACACTAAAATTCAAGGCGAAAAAACATTTAAAGATGGTTCTACTTTCTTCGGAATTTTAGGAGATATAGGATTTATTGATTATTACTATGCTATTGATAATGGTAATGATTTTGAAGTTTATCCTAATTCTAGTTTTGAACGTTTTTCTTTTCTTTCTAAAACCGTATGGAAAAATTTAGAATTTATTATCGCTAATACCTTTACTGATTCTTATTCAGAAACAGGAACAGGTGTAATTCCTTTAGATGAATTGACTAGAAATAATTTTATTATGGGTCTACGGTATAATTATAAAATCATGACCTTTAGTGCTAACTACACGCTCTATAACCACCTTGTACAAAGCGACTCTACTACTAATGATTATCTCAATCATCAATTTAATGTTAGCTTAGGGGCGAAAGATAAAATAGATCGTTTTTATTATAATGTTGCCTTTGGTTACGAGTATAACAACGTAGAGGATGGGTCTAGAGCTTCTAAAGATAACTACTTGGGGGTGCCTGTTAATGGAGAACATTTTGTTAGCCTTGTAACAGAATTTGGGGTTTCTATTTATAAAGAAGAAGAAAATCGCCCTATAAACCTTGATTTTAATTTTTCCTTAAATCAGATACTCGCCCAAACGGGTTTATATACTCCAGTCCCTAGTTTTACTTTGGGATTGAGGCATAAAAATGGTTTTTATAGCTCTGCTCATATAAGCCGTGTTTACATTGTTCCAGATATTACAACAGCTTATGGCTTTGGCACTACTGCACCTCTTCCTAATTCTCAAGTACTCCCTAAAGATGGACTACGTACAGGATTAGAAATAGGGGTCAATCAAGCTAAAGGACGCTTTTATACTAGCTTCTCTTACTCGTGGCTTAAAAGAAGTTTTCGCCTTACTGATGACAACGTTCTTGTGAACTCCGAATCCGTTACCGATGTCTCTGCCGAAATTGGAGGAGAATATAAGCACCTCATAAATACTACGATATTAACAGCTCACACAGCCTTAGCATGGCATTGGGGTATAGATAAAGACGGTTTTTCTTCATCTACTATACCTATGTGGAAATGGACAGCCAAATTATCAGCTAGAAGTATGGACGATATATGGCTAGCCAGCTTGAGCTACCGTCTCCATGCTATGGTGCCCAATCAAGGATATATTGTAGATGAGGTACCACGCCATTATCTTGATTTGAATTTCCGTTATAAGATTTTTATTTTTAATGTTCTCAATCTTGCCAATCAATCTTATAGACCCATACCAGAAAATCTCTATTCTCCTTATAATGCGGGGATTAGAGCAGAATTAGGAATAGAATATAAATTTTAGCCCCCTTTCAAAATAACATAGCCTAGTTTTTACTGGGGAGAAAAATATAAAATGAATATTAAAAGAATTAATAAAATTAATTTTGGATTACTACTAATTACTTTTATGGTATCTTGTAGTTTAATTCCAGAGAACAAGGCTTTTGACAAAAATTTAGATACAGACCCAGCCATACAGGCTAAGTATCATAGAGAGTGGTTAGAAAATACTAAAGATATAACAGATATAAATCGCTATACAGGTAATAGTAAGCTTTTTGGAGTTGGGGCATTAAATATAGAGTTATTGTTTAAAGATGCAGGCGATTTATGGAATAGTACCCCAGATTTCGGATCTGACGCACATCTTTTTTATAAATTACTATACAATGAGAATAAATCGCTATACCCCTATTCCTTTATAGACGGGAAAACAGCCCTTATGGTATACCCTATTTATGGAAATTCTGATTTAGGAGAAGGCGCCCTTCACATAATAAGAGTTTCTAATAATACCATCTATAGAGGCAGTAATCCTAAAATAGGATTGGGAGCTCTAAAAAATTGGGATAAAAAGACTTTCCCTAGCATAGCAGACGACAAATGGGAATTGTTAGCAGACACGCCCTAAAAAATAAGTATTAGTACGGAGAAAAAAATAAAATGAATATTAAAAATTTAGTTTTAGGATTATTCCTAAGTGTTTCAGCTATATCATGTAGCTTGATACCTGAGCCCCCTACTCTTTCTGAATCTGTAGATATAAGTCCTGCAGTTCAAGCAATATACGCCACATCTTGGGCAGAATTAATAAAAGATATCCATGAAGATAACAAATGGCACGGGAGAGCTAATATCTGGGGTGGTGGCTCTCTAAATATGCACTTTTGGTTTAAAGATGGAGATTTATGGGATTATATGGATGATGTGGATCCTGATAAGCACTATGTCCTTCATATCCCTGTCTCTAAATTAAGTACATTCCCTGCTCATTTTGTAGATGAAAAAACAGCTATTATGTATATGCCTTCATCAGCCAGCCCCAAACTATACGGCGCTCTGTATGTGGTGCGTATATCTAATGATATTATCTATCGTACGAGAAATGCTAGAGGTTTCGCTAATATCGCCAATTGGGACGGAAAATCTGTGGATACTTCAGACCTAATCCCCATAGCTGTCCCTGAAGGAGCTGAGCTGCCTATTCCTCCTTTCCTTGATGAAGCTATGTTCGAAGGAATGACTATATCATATAGCTATGATGGTGGGTCACAAAAAGACTTCAAAGTGCAGGCAGTTAATCCCGTTCCTGGTTATGATTCTTTCCGACAAACTCGTATCCTTGGAGGTAAGTTGCCCATTATTTATTTTGATTCTAATACGCCTTATAACAAAAAAGATGGGACTATTTCTTATAGTATCACCGTAGCAAATACCCGTTATTCCTATATCCTAAGCATAAAAAATCATGAAGTCGTGGCTATTGCTGAAAGAGAGCGAAAAAATATTGCCCCACCAGCTCCTAGACCTCTAACAGTGGCTATGTTTGATAATGATGACATAGACGCTCGCTACTTAAAAACTGGAGCAGCAGAAACTGCCTTATCAGGAAAAGACATGAGAGTAGTTGGGACAGCAACGGGTACTATAACAAAAATTACTTTTAACTACACTCGTGACTTATATATAGACAGTGCCCAAAAGTATACAGGGGATAGTATTATTACATATACTGTAGCTGTGGGGGATAAAGAGTGGAAACATAGTATTACCATAGCCAATAATAAAATTGTATATGTTAAAATTGATGTGAACACACCTCCTCCTCCTCCTATTGTTCTACCTCCTATTGTAAGTGGGAAATTACACTATGGGATGTTTAACAATTCTGATGATTCTGGGAGACGGATTAAGTACTTGTATACTAGGATCAGTTTTATACCTGGACGACCACCTTCAAGTGTAGATGAAGAGAAATCCCTTGACCCAAGTAAACTAAAAGCGACCGCCGTAATAGAGAAACGCTACGTTGAAGTGACTTTTGATATCAATTCCTCTCCTAAGAGTGTGTGGATTGATACAGACATCTCCTACACGTCGCCAAACCACTCTGATTTAAAATATTCCTATAAGGGAACGACTTATAAACTGAAAATAGTTAATAATCTCGTTACAGAGATAAATGTAAGATAATAAAAAAACCACATATACCCTACACTAGGGGCTGCCAATCTTAAAGAAAGGTAGCCCCTAGTGTTTTTTAAATGGTAATTTTTCTTTTATTTATATAATAATTATAGTATAATATAGAAACATTTTGGAGGAAACTACATTGATTCAATATCCTATTCTCACTATTGCTGGTTTAGATAATTCTGGTGGAGCTGGCTTGCTAGCAGACACTAAAACTTTTAGTGCCTTTGGCTGTTATGGTATGAGTGCTATTACCCTTGTCGCTGTACAAAACTCTTTAGGAGTAAAGGATCGTTTTGTTATTGATCTTCCTATTATAAAAGGACAAATAGAAACAATTTTTGAAGATATGCGTCCCAAAGCTGTCAAAATAGGAATGCTCCTTAATGAAGAAATTATTCTTATGGTAGCCGACTATTTAGAAAAAAATGCTCAAGATATTCCTATAGTCCTCGATCCTGTAATGATGTGCAAAGGTAATATCTCTTTACTTTCTCCCACCGCTACCAAAGCTCTCGTTGAGAGATTAGTTCCTTTAGCGACTATTATTACACCCAACATTCCTGAAGCGATGATTATTATAGGAGAAGACCCCACCAAAGTCATCCTAAGCCAAGAAGAAATTGCTCAAAGATTCCTTGATATAGGCGTAAAGGCTGCTATTATTAAGGGAGGGCACTACGATACCAAAGATTCTACAGATATTTTTATAGAACAAGGCAAGGCTATGGTTTATCTCCGTACGCCAAGAATTGATACCCCTCACACCCATGGAACAGGCTGCACTCTATCTGCTGCAACGGCTGCTGCTCTGGCTCGAGGGTATAGTGTAGAGGAAAGTGTAAAAATCGCTAAAAACTTCCTCACTCACGCCCTAGCATCTACCAAAAAACAAAGCCTAGGGGCTGGAGTAGGTCCTGTAGATCATAATTGGTTTAGAGAAGAAAAACCCCGTTTTTTAACTATATAAATTTAATCTATAATAATATAAATATTAAGGATAAAAAATTATGCTCCAATACCCTATTTTAACTATTGCAGGATTAGATAATTCTGGTGCTGCTGGTATGTTAGCCGATATAAAAACTTTTAGTGCTTTTGGGTGCTATGGTATGACTGCTCTTACTCTTGTTGCTGTTCAAAACACTCTGGGCGTGCAAAAACGTCTTATGATAGATACCCCCACCATTAAACATCAAATAGACGTGATTTTTGAAGATTTACGCCCCAAAGCTATTAAAATAGGAATCCTTATAGAAGAAGACGTGATCCACATGGTAGCAGATTACCTAGAAGAACATGCTCAAGATATCCCTATCGTTCTCGACCCTGTTATGATGCTCAAAAACAATCACCCTATGCTCAGTCCTTCTGCCATTCAAGCCACGATTAAAAGGCTCATACCTTTAGCTACTATTATTACCCCTAACCTTCCTGAAGCTATGGTTATTATAGGAGAAGACCCCGCTAAAACCACCCTACCCCAAATCGAAATTGCAAAGCGTATTTTAGACATGGGAATCAAATCTGCGATTATTAAGGGGGGACATTATAGCACAGAGGATTCTACTGATATTTTTGTGGAACAAGGGAAAGAAATGATTTTTCTTGCCACTCCTAGAGTAAATACCCCTCACACCCATGGGACAGGATGCACTCTATCTGCTGCTATTGTAGCCTCATTGGCTCAAGGACGTTCCTTAGAGACAAGCGTCAGAAGAGCCAAAAAATTTATCACTAAAGCCTTAGAATCTACAATTATTAGTAGTTTGGGGAGTGGTGTAGGTCCTGTAGATCATAATTGGTTTAGAGAAGATAGACCAGATTACTTAGAAATTTAAATATTTTAAATAATAAAAAGCCCCTCATATGAGGAGCTTTTTTATTTTTTAAAATATTCTATTACACAATCGCCATAGCTTCTATCTCTACTAAGACGTCTTTAGGGAGACGAGCTACTTCTACCGTAGCTCTCGCTGGATAAGGCTCTGTAAAATAAGAACCATACACTTCATTAATCTTAGCGAAATCATCCATATTTTTAATAAATATTCCACAACGTACTACTTTAGTAAAGTCAGTACCCGCTTCTGTAAGAATAGCCTTGATATTTTCCATACTTTGTTTTGTTTGTTCGCTGATGTCACTGCTCACTTCTCCTGTAGTAGGATTGACTGGAATCTGACCAGAGACATATAACATTCCATTGGCTATAATAGCCTGTGAGTAAGGCCCTATTGCCTTTGGCGCTTTGTCTGTAGCAATTTGTTTTTTCATATAAATACTCCTTTTTTATATTATAATATAAAAACTATAATAATCAATTTTTTATACCATAATAAAAAGATCCTCAATAATATTGAGGATCTTTTTACAGCATAAATTATAATTAATGAAACTCTGGAAGAAACTTAAAGACCACTAGGATATGGAAAACTCCAGCAATAATTCCGTATGCTATAAGAAAATAAGGAATGAAATTACCTTTGGATGAAGTATACATCCCAACCCCATATTTTTCTCTAGCTTTCATTACCATAAGACTTGGAACAATCACAGACCAAATAACAGAAAACAATCCTGCCCAAGCAATAGCAACAATAAATCCTTCTGGAAAGAATATCCCCCCTATCATAGGAGGAATAAAAGTAATAAGAGTTGTCTTACCTCTACCTATAGGGGTATCATCAAACTTAAAGAGATCGGCTAAATAGTCAAATAGACCCAAACCAGCCCCTAGAAAAGATGTCGCCACAGCTAAAGATGTAAAAGTATCCAAAGCTCTTACTATTAAATTGCTAGATATACTTGAATTTGCTGCTTGAACTAAGGTACTTACATTTCCACCAGCAGCAATAACAGCTTTAAATCCTTCTCTAGAAACACTTCCACTAGCCACTAAAATCCAAATAATATAACAAACTAGAGTTATAATTGTTCCATAGATAAGACATTTGTATATTTTAACAGGTTCTTTACCAAAGTATTTAACAAGACTAGGTACACTACCATGGAAGCAGAAAGAAGTTAAATACGTAGAAACTGCTGCCCAGATATAGATGAATCGACCATCTTTGGTACCATCTATATCTAAGATATTAGCCATAGATATGGTAGGTATCATACCAGACATAGAGATAAAGAATGCTCCCACCATAACCATCATCATAATCACAGAGAGCCTATCCACTAACCATGTACTTGCCCACACACAAACAATTAAAACTATTGCAAAAAGAGCACTAGCTAATTTTCTATCTATGGTAACCCCTGCCATTGCCTCAAAGAGGTAAGAAACCATAGAGCTTCCCCCACTAATGTATGCATAAACTAGTATATATAGAACAAAAGAAATAGAAAGTCCATTAATAATACTCCATGTAGTCCCTAGAGTGTCCTTTACTAAAGAATGGAAACTAGCACCTGGTTCAAAATGAAGATTTACTTCTAAAATTGCTTGACTAGAGCGTAGCATACAAAACCAAGTTAATAAAAGTAAAACGCCACTCCACCCAAGCCACATTCCTGCAGAAACAGTAGGGAGGGCTAACATACCCGCCCCTATAGAAGTCCCCGCTACTATCATCGCACCACCTAAGATAGATGGTTTTTTCATATTTTCTGACATTATACAAACCCTTTAATTTTTTATTAAATTATTTCAAAGGCTCAAAACGAGAAGTGAAAAATCTGAGAAGTTTTGGTTCATGCACAAATTTTAACCCTTTAATATTATCTCGTTTATTGAATAGTTCAATACACGCATCCGCAACAACATCAAGATGTGAATAGGTATAAACACGACGTGGAATAGTAAGACGTACCAATTCTAATTTAGGATAATAGTGGTCTCCTGTGTCTTTGTTTCTACCAGCAGATATAACCCCTCTTTCCATAGAACGCACTCCAGCTTCTACATATAGTTGAGCTGCTAGCATTTGAGCAGGAAATTGGTCTTGGGGAATATGTGGCAAGAAAGCTTTTGCATCTAAGAATACGGCATGTCCACCTACAGGTTTAACAATAGGAACTCCAGCAGCCATTAATTTATCACCTAAATATCTACATTGTGTTACTCTATGTTTGATGTATTCATCATCGACAGACTCTTGGATACCTACGGACATAGCTTCCATATCTCTACCAGCTAAACCACCATAACTAGGCATACCTTCAAATAAAACAACTAATTCACAAGCTTGACCATATAACTCGTCATCATTCATACAGAGGAATCCACCAATATTGACTAAACAATCTTTTTTACCACTCATCGTACAACCATCAGCATAGCTCATCATTTCTTTTAAGATAGAAGCAATAGATTTTTTGTCAAAACCTTTTTCTCTTTCTTGAATAAAAAATGCATTTTCTACACATCTTGTAGCATCGTACATTACTTTGATTTTGTATTTATCACAAATAGCTTTAACAGCTTTCATATTTTCCATACTAACAGGCTGTCCACCAGCTAAGTTAACAGTAACAGCTAAGCATACATAAGGAATTTTATCCGCACCAACTTCATCGATAAGAGCTTGTAATTTGGTAAGATCTATGTTTCCTTTGAAAGGATGTTCTTTTTGAGAATCATGAGCCTCGTCAATGATAATATCTCTAAAGGTAGCTCCATTTCTTTCTTGGTGAGCTCTGGTAGTAGTAAAATACATATTTCCAGGAACAAAATCTCCAGGTTTAATACAAATTGAAGATAATAAATTTTCCGCACCTCTACCTTGGTGAGTAGGAACTACATATTTAAAACCATAATATTTTTTTACAGTTTCTTCCAAATGTTGAAAGTTAACACTTCCTGCATAGGATTCATCTCCTACCATCATTGCTGCCCATTGTTTATCACTCATAGCGGTGGTACCACTATCAGTTAAAAGATCAATATAAACTTGTTGAGATTTCAATAAGAAAGTGTTATATCCAGCCTCCTTGATATACTGTTCTCGTTGCTCACGATTTGTCATAGAAATAACTTCTACTGACTTAATTTTGTACGGTTCTGCCATATACTTCATATAGCCCTCCAATTTTTCTTTTTTAGAACAATGTTCTAAAATTAATTTTTTTATTATACAATTACTGTAGCTTCTATCTCTACTAAGACATCTTTAGGGAGACGAGCTACTTCTACCGTAGCTCTCGCTGGATAAGGCTCTGTAAAATAAGAACCATACACTTCATTAATCTTAGCGAAATCATCCATATTTTTAATAAATATTCCACAACGTACTACTTTAGAAAAATCAGTGCCTGCCTCCATTAGAATAGCCTTGATATTTTCCATACTTTGTTTCGTCTGTTCGCTAATATCACTGTTTACTTCTCCTGTAACAGGATTCACAGGAATCTGCCCTGAAACATAGAGCATTCCATTGGCTATAATAGCTTGTGAGTAAGGTCCTATTGCCTTCGGTGCTTTGTCTGTAGCAATTTGTTTTTTCATATAAATACTCCTTTTTTTTATATTCCTCACTCTTTTTATTTATTATACAATGTTATTTTATTAAATCAAGTTTTATTTGATTGTTTTAAATAAATTTTTAATTAGCTCATATACAAAGAGATATATATTCAAATTTTTTCAAAAAACAAACTGTTGATTAAAAATCAAAAGAATTGTATAATAAATAAAAGGAGAAGTTTATGGTAGATTTCACTCAAGAAGATACAATCATTATAAATTCTTATACGAAAACGATAAAAGATTTGGCTAAGTTATTTGGAACAAATTGTGAATTTGTAGTACATTCCCTAGAAAATTTAGAAAAATGCGTTATTGCTATAGAAAATGGGCATATTTCAGGTCGCAGCCTAGGGGCACCCATTACTAATTTAGCTTTAGAAATGGTTCATAAAAGCAAAAACAAAGAAGATATTCTCCCTTATTATAGTAAAGGGCTAGATAATAACACTTTAAAATGTATAACCACCCCTATCTACAACCAAGATAAACTCATAGGCTTAATGTGTGTTAATTTTAATTTAGATATGAAAATATCTGATCTCATAAAAGTATTTTCTTCAGACGATCCTATCTCTGCAGAAGGGCAAGAGACAGAAATATTTAGTGCTTCTGTGGAAAATATGATGGTGGATCTTTTACAAAAAGTAGAACGAAATGTTCTTCTGGATAATAATATTCCTCATCAAGACAAAAATAAAACCATAATTTATAACCTTGATGAGAAAGGATTTTTTCGATTAAGAGGCAGCACAGAGCTCCTTGCGGAGCATCTGAAAATATCTCCTCACACGATCTATGCCAATCTCCGAAAGAAGTAGCTAAAATTTGATAAAAACAATAATTTAACCTATAATGATGAAATGAAAAAATATATTATTTCCTTTCTTCTTTTTTTATCGCTGAATGCTTGCTATCGCATTCCTCAACGGGAGGAAATCGAGTATAGAAGCAATCTCGAAAATGCTCTTGTCAATACTTTCCCTAAAAAAGTTACAGTGGTATTACACCCTTTTAACAATCTCTCGCCTAGAGATACAAATAGAGCGTATTTAGAGCAAGCAATCCCCGACACTATCGAAGCCATGTTAGAACCCCTACGCTATACCCTCGCTTATATTCCTTTTGAAGGGATGCCTTTCTATGTATCTTCAGAGCTTTCCAATCTTTTTCAAAGTACCATTTCTACAAACGATGACGACGACGATGATACTAATGATAACGATACCAACAATAACGGTATCAATGATGATGAAGAAGAAGATGACGAAGAAGAAGATGATGATGAGGACGAAGATGATGAAGCTGTCGATCCTGATGCTTCTTACTTCTCTTATCTGACAAACTACCTCTTAGTCGTACCCACCCAAGAAACTCAGTATGATGCTGTAACTACCACCAACACTAATTATTATCGAGTTACTACTAATACCGCTTATGAAGAAGGGGAACAAGTTACTAATTTCACTTCTAATGAGGTTCTTATTACAAAAACAAATGAAATCCTAACCAATGTTGTAATCGTCAATAAAAATCTTCTTACTCCTACTAATATGCTTCTTCTACTCTATGAAGAATTCCCCGAATTAACTAATTACCTTAGTTTTTTTCCTATTGAAATTAGACGAGCCACAGAAGAAGATGCTATATCTTTCAAAGATTATAAGCTAAAAACGGATGATCCCGCCCAATGGAGAGCTAATCAAAGGAAAGCCCTGTTAAAAGTTCCAGATTCTACTAATGAAGCTCCTGATTTGGAAATATCTACAGAGCCTACAGAGCCTTTTGAATATTTTTATCATATAACAGGGAATTTTCGCACTATACAAAGTGCCTCTCTTACCCAACCTGCGATAGCTGATATTAGAATGCAGATTTACCCCCCAGAAAGTACAGGACAAGCCTGGTGGGAACAAAAATACAATACCCAACCCCCTTCTTTATCTAATATCTTAAAATTAGAAGCCCGTTTAACAGACCTTCAATCCTATAAAGCTAATTCTATTCGTACCCCTTTTGAAAAACCTAAGGTATCCCCTCGTTTAAAAGATGAGTTTGAAACTGTCTCCACTAATTTTAGAGATAGTAGACCAAACACCCCGGACAAAGATTTGACAATACGGAAAAGACCTCTTAATTTGAGGCTTCGAGTCCCCGAGCAGGAAATCCCTACAGAGCTGACAACATGGCTTAAATACTTTCATGCTACTATTGTTAATAGGCCTTATACTGTACTCCAAGTTAACACTACCCCACCCGATACCTTGGTTTACCTCAATGGTTTTTATATAGGGTCTACCCCTCTCATTTACCCCACTGCCCCTTTAGGGCAACAACGTTTACGCTTTTTGAAAGAAGGATTTAATACAGAAGAAATCCTTATAGACATCATACCTAAACAAACCAATAGGGTAACGTATTCCCTCAGTTCCTTAAATAATTCAGGAACTATATCTATCACAGCTTCTCTTCCTGATGCAGAAGTATTTATTAACTCTCTGTATAAGGGAAAAGCACCTCTTATTATTAGTAATTTAAGCCTAGAAACAAAATATAGAATAGAAATCCTTGACCCTAGTGCCAACCTCAGCTCTAATAGAAATTCTGTATATAAAAATATTACCCTTACAGAAAAAAAATCTTCTGTACATTTTGACGCTCAATTTAAAAGCTATGAAACAGCCTACAGGACTCCTGCTCAAAAAGGGCTTTTAGCGGCTACCTATATCTCATGGTTTGCTACCTTGGGAGTTTTAGGGGCGAGTATCTATACCCAAGCACGAGCAGAAGAATTAAACGGTATTATCTCTCAATACGGTACCCCAGCCACACCTGCTGAAACAGCAACGCTTAACAACTACGAAACACAAAGAAATAGTTTTAAAGTAGCTAGCCAAGCCACTTTATATTCTGCTATTGCAGGTGCTATTTTATCCACAGGAATTATGGGGTGGTATCTTTATAGTAAGCAGATTTATTTAGGAATGGAAGTAAATCCTCAAAATAAAGAGTGGTTTGCTAATTTCAAACTAAAATTTTAATTTAAACACAGAAAAAGCCTCTTTATATAAAGAGGCTTTTATTTTTATAGTTGTGTTTAGAGGGTAATATCTTCTTTATCGTAAAGATAACGAAAACAATTAGGACACTGAAGCAGAGAAGAATCTTCTTCAGACTGAATAATAGTACCACTATAAAAAGCAGTAGGTAATAAAATATTACAACCAGAGCACGTATCATCTTCAATTTCTGCGAGAACAATCCCTCTATTTTTAGAAAGAATTCGCTCGAAATATTCTACGAAATGAGAATCAAATTGAGAAGAAATCTCTTCAATTTCTACCTCTATTTTTTTTCTTTCGTCTTTTGTTTCTGATTTAAGTCCATTAATATGAGTTTCAAGCTGTCCAATTTCCCCACTCATAGTCGATAGATTTCCTTCCAAGTTTTCTAATTCTTGAGATATATCACCCATTTTAGATTTATCATAATAAAATTGAGCTTCAATAACTGCTCTATCTTGAGCAAGTCTATCCATATCTTTTTCCCAAGATTTGATCTGTCTGGACATTTTGAGATTGTCTCTGTCTTTTTCCATACTATCTATTTGATTGAGAATATGATCCAAATGCGTTTCTTCCTGAGTGATTTTTTCTGATAATGTCGCACTTAGTTCTGTTAGCTTTTGTTTGTTTTCTTGAGCTAAATTATTATCACCTTGTAGTTTGGTGAACTTTTGTTCACTACCTTCATAGGTAGAAACAATAACTTTTTTTTCTTGATAAAGATCCTGCCAACGAATGATATGACGAATACGGGATATACGATCCATTATTACCTCTCCAATACTTTTATATAGCATTTAGAATTATTAACTATCATTATAACCAATAATAGTAGGATTGTCAAGGTTATTACACAGAAGAAAATTTTATTATAAAAGAATTAATTATCTATCAAATATATCAGTCAAATAGTTTTAAAATTTTTAAAATAGAATTATAATATAATATAAAAAATTATAACTAATAAAATTAGGAGTATTTTATGCTATTAGACCTTATTCAAGATAGAATCTTATTTCTCGAAAAAGCATCCTCATGGGAAGAAGCTATACGGAAATCCAGCACCCCCCTTTTAGATCAAAACTTCATAGAAGAATCATATGTAGAAGCAATGATAGATGATATTCTAGAGTTCGGCTCTTTTATTATACTCACTGATGGAGTTGCTATACCTCATTCTAGACCAGAAAATGGAGCTCTCAAGACAGGACTTAGCTTTTTAAAACTCGAACAAGGTGTGTTGTTTCCAAATACAGAAATTCCTGTACATCTTATCTTTACCCTATGTGCCTCAGATGCAGAAGCTCAAATCATAACCATTATGACTTTAGCAGATATTATAGGACAAGAAAAAACACTTTCTAAGCTTCTACAAGTTACTAATAAGGACGAGTTTATAAAGATTATTAGTGGAGACCCTTCTTAAAAAACTTCTATCTCATAAGCAATATCTTTGGATTCGTCTACGCCCAGTAAAATCATACCTCTTTTTTGAGATAACTCATTAATAGTGTCTTCAGCGCAATCAGCTATCCCGCACCAAGGCTCTATACAAATATAAGGAGCTCCTGCTTTAGACCATATAGCTAAAATGGGTAAATCATCCGTCCATTTCATGCTTATAGCCCTATCGCTATTTTTGAACATAAGCTTTGCTTGCCTTGATTTGAGGTTATCAAATACAATGGTATTATCTTTATCAAAAGAATGTTTATTGAAATTAAGGGTTTTTACCCCATAATCTCTTGTTTTAGAGACGAAGAACCCCTCTTCTGTATCTAAAGTAGATATAAGGGATTCATTATCAAATTGAATATGAGAATTTTCAAGGCTATCATGTAAATTAAAAGCAGGGTGTAAACCAAAAACAAAAGGCATCACCTCATCGGAGGTATTAGTAAAACGATGATCTATGTGAATCTTATGCTCTATTACTTTATAAGTAATCTCTAGCTTAAAAGAAAAAGGATACATTGCTCTCGTTGCTTTATTATCTACAAGAGTACAAAGTATCTCTTGATCTGAAATTTGGCTGATTTTAAAATCATTAATACGAGCTATCCCATGGTTGGGCATAGAGTATTTTTTTCCTTTATGAAGATATTCTTTATTTTTTAAGCCTCCCACAATAGGGAATAATAAAGGTGCTCTTCCTGCCCAAACTTTAGGGTCCCCTTGCCATAAATATTCACAATCTTTATGCAAAATAGATTGGAATTCTGCACCTTTAGTACTAATAGCTACTGTTAAGACTCTATTCTTTATTATAAAATTCATACTTTCTCCTTTCTGTTAATATTATAAAGCATATATTATATATGTCAATACCCCCTGTTTTCAAGGGTGAAAAATGAGAATTTATGATGTGTTCGATAATCACAAAAAAAATATTACAAAAATAAATAATATCGAAATAAAGGCTTGCAAAAATAAAAAAGTTTGTTATAATATAGATAACATTTAAATGCAAGATGATATAGGCTCGTGAAAAGCATAAATCATTTTCACATATAATATAAGGAGAATCTTATGAGATTAAAAGGAAAAGTCGCTGTTGTCACAGGGGCAGCTAGAGGTATTGGATTAACTATCGCTGAAACACTCGCTAAAGAAGGCGCTACAGTATACGCTACTGATTTAGCTAAAGGAACATCTACTGTTCCTAACGTTAATTTTATTGAATTAAACGTAACAGATAGAGCTGGAATCGAGAAATGTGTTGCAGAACTCGCTAAAAAAGGAAATATTGATATTCTCGTAAACAATGCTGGTATCACAGGAGATGCTCTCATCGGAAAAATGACAGAAGAACAATGGGATAAAGTCATTGCTATCAACCTCAAAGGTGTATTTAACATGACTCAATTTATTGCTCCTGTTATGATGGAGAATGGATCTGGAAGTATCATTAACATGGCTTCTGTTGTTGGAGTATATGGAAATATCGGACAAACTAACTACATAGCTACTAAAGCTGGTGTAATTGGAATGGCTAAAGGTTGGGCTAAAGAATTTGCACGTAAAGGTGCTCAAGTTCGTGCTAATGCTGTTGCTCCTGGATTTGTCGAAACCCCTATGACTGTAAATCTTCCTGAAAAAGTGATTGATGGAATGAAAGCTAAAACACCTCTTGGACGCATGGGATTGCCTCAAGATGTTGCAAATGCAGTATTATTCCTTGCTAGTGACGAAGCTTGTTTCATCACAGGACAATGTCTTGGTGTTGACGGCGGATTGACAATATAATTTTTATAAAAAACACAAAATAAACTAAGAGAGAGTAGAATGGATTTTTCATTATCAAAAACCCAAGAACTTTACTTACAAATGATCAGAGAATTTGTAAGTAAAGAGGTAGAGCCTTTAGCCGCCGAAATCGATGAAGAAGAACGCTTTCCTGTAGAAATCGTCGAAAAGATGAAAGCAGTCGGTCTCTTCGGAATTCCTGTTGCAAAAGAATTTGGCGGAGCAGGTGGAGATTCTTTAATCTACGCCATGGCTGTTGAAGAATTTTCAAGAGCATGTGGTACCACAGGGGTAGTATTATCTGCCCACACATCACTAGGAATGATGCCTATATATGAAAATGGCACTCCTGAACAAAAAGAAAGATTTATCCCTAAAATGGCTAGTGGAGAATGGCTTGGAGCTTTTGGATTAACAGAAGTTAATGCTGGTACAGATGCTTCTGGTCAACAAACCACTGCTGTATTTGATGAAGCTAAACAAGAATGGATTATTAACGGATCTAAAATCTTCATTACTAATGCAGGTTATGCTCACGTTTATGTTATTTTTGCTATGACAGATAAGAGTCTTGGAACTAAAGGAATCACTGCGTTTATCATAGAAGCTGATAGACCTGGATTCTCTGTAGGTAAAAAAGAGAAAAAATTAGGTATTAAAGGATCTGCTACTTGCGAATTAATATTCGAAGATTGTCGTATTCCTGCTACTAATTTACTAGGAGCCATCGGTAAAGGCTTTGGTATTGCTATGAAAACCTTAGATGGTGGGCGTATCGGTATCGCTGCACAAGCTCTTGGACTTGCTCAAGGTGCTTTAGATCACACTATTTCTTATACCAAAGAAAGAAAACAATTTAATAAACCTATTTCTTTCTTCCAAAATACTCAATTTAAAATTGCTGATATGGGAACTACTATAGAAGCAGCTCGTATGCTCGTTTATAAAGCAGCTTGGAAAAAAAGTAATAAAATAGCTTATTCTGTTGATGCAGCTATGGCTAAATTATTTGCTTCCGAAACAGCAATGAGAGTTACAACAGACGCTGTCCAATTACACGGTGGATACGGTTACACCCGTGAATACCCAGTAGAAAGATTGATGCGTGATGCTAAGATTACTGAAATTTATGAAGGTACATCTGAAGTTCAACGTATGGTTATCGGTGGAGCACTTACTAGATAAGTCCCCCTTATTGTAAAATAGGAGTTTTTATGAAAATCGCTGTTTGTATAAAACAAGTTCCCGACACCACCGAAGTACGTTTAGATCCTAATACAGGAGCTATGATACGTGACGGGGTAGTCAGTATTATGAATCCAGATGATAAAGCTGGATTAGAAGAAGCATTAAAATTAAAAGACCAATTGGGAGCTGAAGTGGTAGTTATCACTATGGGACCCCCACAAGCAGACCTTATCTTAAGAGAAGCTTATGCTATGGGTGCTGATAAAGCTATCCTACTCACCGACAGAAAATTTGCTGGTGCGGATACTTTAGCTACTTCCAACGCTCTTGCTTCTGCCTTAAAATTAATTAACGCAGACCTTATTATCACAGGACGTCAAGCTATTGACGGAGATACTGCTCAAGTAGGACCCCAAATCGCTGAGATTATGGATCTTCCTCAAGTATCTTACGTTCATGATATATCCACTTCTGACGGAGTTTCTTTTAAAATCAAAAGAGCTGTAGAAGATGGTTATCAAATGTTAAAAGTTAGTACCCCTTGTCTTTTCACTCTTTTATCTGACGCTAACACACCTCGTTACATGCGTGTAGCTGGTATTGTTGATGCCTATGGTAAAGAAGTAGAAGTTTGGGATGCTGCAAAAGTAAATATTGCTGATGAAAAAATCGGACTAAAAGGCTCTCCTACTAAAGTACACAAATCTTTCACCAAAGGTGCTAAGGGTAGTGGAACTATTCAAGAAGTCAGTCCTCAAGATGCAGTAAAACTTATTGTAGAAAAGCTAAAAGAAATACATATTATATAGGAACATAGATATGAATATCAAAGATTATAAAGATATTGCTGTATTCGTAGAGCAAAGACACGGAGAAATTCAATCTGTGGGATTAGAATTAATTTGTGAAGCTAAAAAATTAGCTAAAGTTTCTGATCAAAAAGTCGTCGCTATCGTTCTTGGTGATAAAGTTAAGCCCATGGCTGATACTCTTATTTCCTACGGTGCTGACAAAGTAGTTTACGTAGAAGATGCTCACTTAAAAGCATATAGTACAGAACCTTATTCTCAAGCTCTCTTTACTGTATTAGATGGTTTAAAACCCAACATTGTACTTATTGGTGCTACTACCACTGGTAGAGATTTAGCCCCTCGTATGTCCGTAAAATTAAATACAGGACTCACTGCAGATTGTACCCTCCTCGAAATGAAAACAGTAGAAGGTTACGATGACAAAATCGTTGTTACCGATAACAAAGACCTTCTTATGACAAGACCTACTTTCGGTGGTAATCTTATTGCTACTATCGTATGTCCTGACAATAGACCACAAATGTCTACCGTTCGCCCTGGAGTTATGCAAAAAACAGAAGCAAATACATCACTTAAAGGTGAAGTAGTAGAAGTTAAAGTTTCTTTTGATGCTAAACGTTTCAAAGTAGAAGTACTTGAAGAAGTCAAAGAAAAATCCGATGCTAAAGACATCACAGAACAAGCTATTCTTGTTGCTGGTGGACGTGGTATTAAAAAAGAAGAACTCTTCAAAAAATTAAGTGTTCTTGCTGACAAACTTAACGGTGGTGTTGGTTCCTCTAGAGGGCTAGTAGATATGGGATGGGCTGATCATGGTATACAAGTAGGACAAACAGGTAAAACTGTTAGACCTGAAGTTTACTTTGCTTTCGGTATTTCTGGTGCTATTCAACATGCTGCTGGTATGGAAGAGTCTGGTCTTATTATTGCTGTCAATAAAGACAAAGACGCTCCTATTTTCAAAATAGCTGATTTAGGACTAGTCTGTGACCTCGAACCTGTAATTAACGGTCTTATTGACGCACTCAAATAAAACCATAAGGAATAGACTATGAAATATTCAGAATTTAAAGTAGGAATGAAAGAAGAAGTCAAAAAAACAATCACCAACGAAGATATACAAAAATTCGCTGAGGTTTCTTTAGACTTCAATCCTATACATATGGATGAAGAAGCTGGTAAAAATTCCATTTTTGGGAAAAGAATCGCTCATGGAATGATTAGTGCTGGATTGATTTCTGCTGTATTAGGCACCAAACTCCCAGGAGAAGGTGCTATCTACATGTCACAAGAGCTTAAATTTATGGCTCCTGTATTTATTGGAGATACCATCACTGCTATCTGTGAGATTGAAGAACTCATTTCTGAAAAAAACCGTGTTGTCTTGAAAACTATTGTTGTCAATCAAGACGGAAAAGAAGTTGTCACTGGAAAAGCTACTCTTCTTAAAAAAGATTAATTAAGCTAATGACAAAGGTATAATTATTTATTATATCTTTGTCATTCTTTTTTATATTTATTTAAAATAACAATATAATGCAATTTTATATCCATATAAAAAAATATATGGATATAAAATTGCATTATATTAGTATAAATATGTTATTAGGAGATAATCATGTCAAAAGTATATATTGTTGACGCAAAAAGAACCCCTGTAGGCTCTTTCAATGGAGCTCTAGCTAGTGTTAGTCCTGGAGATCTAGGAACTACTGCTATTAAAGCTATCTTAAAAGATAAAAAAATCCCTTTAGAAAATATTGAAGAAGTAGTGCTTGGGAACGTCCTCATGGCAGGACAAAAGCAAGGTATTGCTCGTCAAGCATCTGTTAATGCTGGCATCCCCAAATCAGTCCCAGCTTATGGACTTAATATGATCTGTGGTAGTGGTATGAAATCTCTTATGAGTGCTTTCACTACTATCAAAGCTGGACTTGCTGATATGATTATTGCTGGTGGTACAGAAAGCATGTCTAATGCTCCTTTCCTAATCCCTGCTAATGTTCGTGCTGGACATAAAATGGGTGATATAAGCGCTAAAGACCACCTTGTATTAGATGCTTTAACTGATGGTTTTGGTGGCTATCATATGGGAATCACAGCAGAAAATATTGCTGCAAAATTTAATATTTCTCGTGAAGAACAAGATAAATTTGCTTTTGGGTCTCAACAAAAAGCTATTGCTGCTGTAGACAGTGGACGTTTTAAAGATGAAATCGTTTCTGTAGAAGTGAAAACCCGTAAAGGGGTAGAAGTAGTGGATACTGATGAATACCCTAACCGTAAAACCACCCTTGAAGTATTAGCTGGATTACGTCCTGCCTTTAATAAAGAAGGATCTGTAACAGCTGGTAACGCATCAGGTATTAATGATGGTGCTGCTGCTTTCTTGGTAGTAAGCGAAGAAGGGCTTAAAAAATACAATCTCACCCCTATTATGGAAATAGTAGCCATTGGACAAGCTGGTTGTGATCCTGAAACGATGGGATTAGGACCTGCACCTGCTATCACTAAAGCTCTTGCTCAAGCTAATCTTAAACTCCAAGATATGGAGCTTTTAGAATTAAACGAAGCTTTTGCTGCTCAAGCTTTAGGTGTTGTACATTTACTTTCTGAATCTTCTGGCATGTCCAAAGAAGATATTATAAGTCGTTGTAATGTCAATGGAGGCGCTATTGCCATTGGACATCCTGTGGGAGCATCTGGAGCTCGTATTACTGTAACCCTCATTTATGAAATGATCAAACGTAATGCCAATTACGGTTTAGCATCTCTTTGTATTGGTGGTGGTATGGGTACTGCGATTATCCTCAAAAAAATATAAACTACTAAGCTAGATAAAAGCCAAGGTTCTTAAGAATCTTGGCTTTTTTTATGATATCCATTGAACGATACGCTGTCTTGTAGTATACTTATAAGTAAGCTATTAAATAATATTAAGGAGAATATATGAAAAATAAAGTCGCACTTATCTCGGGGGCATCCTCTGGTCTAGGGAAAGAAATAGCCCTTTCCTTACTTCAAAAAGGGTACACCGTATATGGATTTGCTCGTCGTATAGAAATGATGAATGACATCTCTGAAAAAGGAGGCTATCCTATTAAAATGGATGTCACCTCTCAAGAGGATATCGATAGAGCAGTATCAGAAGTCTTAAAAAAAGAATCCTCTATAGATATTCTTATTAACAATGCTGGTTATGGATTTTATGGTTCTTTGGAAGAAAGTACCATGGAGCAAGCTAAACAATTATTTGATGTCAATGTCTTTGGGCTAGCCCAAATGAGCAAGGCTGTCTTACCCACCATGAGATCTCAAAAAAGTGGAATTATTATTAATATCTCATCCGTGGTAGGGAAAGTGGCTTTTCCATTTTTAGCGTGGTATTCTTCTTCCAAATATGCCGTAGAAGGGTTAAGTGATGCTTTACGTGTAGAGTTAAAACCTTTTGGAATTAAAGTAGTTTTGATAGAACCTGGAAGAGTAGAGTCAGAATTTGGGAAAGTGGCTCTTGAGCGATGTAAAGAATCTTCAGAATCCCCTTACGCTTCACAAATCAATAATCTCATGACTACTATGGAAAATATGCCCTTAGGGTCTGCCAAAGCTAGCTCCATTTCCAATACCGTACTCAAAATATTAAATACCTCTCGACCCAAATTTCGCTATGTCCCAAATTTCGACGGGAAGTTTGCTATATGGGGGAAACATTGGCTAGGTGATGGTATTATTGACTTTGTTACAGGATTAAAAATCAATAATATTAAATAAGTAAAAAAAAGCTAGAGATAATAAATATCTCTAGCTTTTTTTATTTCTATTTTTAGTCATTTTCCTTTTGGAAGTTTTATTTGATTCCACCAAAAGTATAAGTAGATTATTTTTTATTAACTATATTTTTAGAATTACCTGTATCAAAAAACTCTTTTACATTCCCCAAAGAAATAGAAACCATATTAGAAACAGCTTCATCCGTATAGAAAGCAGCGTGAGGTGTAACTATTACTTGAGGGTGGGCTAGTAATTTTACAAGAGTTGTATCAGGAATATTTTTTTCTCTCCAGTCATGTCGAAAATAAGATAGTTCATTGTCGTACACATCTACAGCTGCCCCTGCTATTTTCCCCTCATTAATTCCATCTAAAAGATCAGATGCATTCATGATGCCCCCTCGGCTAACATTAATTAAAATCACACCTTTTTTCATCTTGTCAATGTTTTTCTTAGATATTATATTCACAGTATCTTTTAATAAAGGAATATGATACACAATAATATCACTAGATTTATAGATTTCCTCTAAAGACGTATACCGCCCATATTTTTTCACTTCTTCTTTCTCAAAAGGGTCATATAGCAATATTTCTTTTGGACCAAAACCTGTGAAATTTTTCACCGTTTCAAATCCTATTTTTCCAACCCCAATAATAGCCACCACTTGATTTCTAATTTCTTTAGCGACTAAACCAGTAATTGTAAAATCTTGATTTTGTACTCTATCCAAATAATGGTGGTAATTACGTAATAACACTAGAGTCGAAGTTAATACAAACTCACTGACTGAATTAGGAGAATAGGCTGGAACATTTGCTATTTTAATATCCAATTCATTAGCTTTCTCCCAATCTACATTGTCAACTCCAACTGATCGGGACACTATATGGTTTATTCCAAAGCTTTTGAGACTCTCTAATACTTTCCCCGTTACTTTGCATTCTGCTAAAAATATTACTGTTTGATATCCTTTAGCTTGTTCTACCGTATCTTCTGTTAAATTACTAGAACAAAGGTCTATATCTAAATTTAGTTCCTTAGAAAACTGTTCAAAAAAGTCAATTTCATCTGGTCTCACAGCATACACTAATGCTTTCATAATATTCCCCCTTCACTGATTGAATGCGACTATTACTGTCATTACTAATGCTTACATAATCGCTACCGTCCCGATAGCTATGGGCACTATAAAAATATGTATTTCACCCAAATATTCTTGAGTCCACTCTATTCCTATTTTTAGGGCTCCGTCTCTTGAGCTTTCTTTCTGATTATCTGACTTGCAATATTTTCTGTATTTTTAAGATCTATTTTATTCCTCTCAGTACTTATTTTTGTAAAAAAGATAGAGATATTTATTATCCCTATCTTTTTATCATCAAAATACTTATTTCTTTTTTGCTGCCCACATTTCTATTTCTACTAAAAACGTATACAGTAAACCTGTTTGTACCGCTGTACGTACAGGTAGTGGTTTGTTGAAATATTCTACATAAACCTCATTAAATCTTGGCCACAAATCTAAATCCGTAAGATATACGTTCACTTTAAAAACGTCATCTAGGGTACAATCAGCAAAAGCTAATTGTTTAATACAATTTTCCATCGTAAATCTTGTTTGCTCTTCTATCGTGTCTCCTACTACCATACCTTCCATATTAATAGGAGCTTGTCCAGATATTAATATTAATTTATCAAACTCCACCTCCAATACTGGTGAGTATGGTCCAGCCGTAAGATGCTGAATTGCTTTTTTGGGGACTTTTTTACATGACATTAGAATACCTCTCTATTTTAGTTTGTCTTGAATTTGATTTAATGCTTGGATAATAATTTCTGTTTCTCCTTCATATAAGCAAGTTGGATTGACAAATAATAGTCCTCTTTCTAAGGCAGTATAGATAGAAGGTTTGTGAGCAGCTAATAACTCTACTACTGATGAAAGATTTTGATTATTGGTTAATTTTATTTCTGCTCTAGGAATAGGTTGTCCAGCTTCATTAGGGAAAGATTTAACAATATCATACACAGTACTTGATTGAGCAAAGGCGATTAATTTTTGCACTTGTTCTTCGCACCATTGTATACGTTTTTCTGTATCTTCAGCAATATATTGTTCTACGGCAGATAATAGTCCTATAATTTCTTCTCTACCTGTTTTGAGCATACGTCCAGGTCCATAATTAGGGAAATTATGCTGTACGAAAGTATCTAGGAATTTTTTCTCTCCAACAATCAAACCTGAGGATTGAGGGCCTCTTAGTTCCTTACCACCACTAAATAATGCTACAGTAGCTCCTAGATCTTTAGTGAGATGCCATAGATTTTCTTTATAGGGTAATTGAGCAGCTGCGTCTACAACGACAGGAATATCGTATTTTTTGGCTATTGCTATTGTTGATTTGAGATCTAATTCTCCATCTGCTATCCAACCATGTGGAGCACTGTAGGCAAAGAAAATCCCTGCTGTTTTTTCTGAAATACTCGCTTCCAATTCTTCTGCGGTAGCGGCTTGAATAATATTAGGAAAACCGAGTTCTTTAACGGTAACACCCATCAAACGAAGTCCCCAATCATACGGATTTCTATGAGCACGGAAAACAATGAATTCAGACTCTTCTATTTGTTTTTTACTAAGATAATTATAAGATTTTTTATAGAGTAGGGTAATACAAGTCGCACAACAGATATACAATCCTGAAGCAGCTCCATTACATACAGCGGCAGCTTCGTTATTTGTTAAAACAGCTAGGCGTTTGTTTACTGATGCTTGTAGTTTTCTAATATCAACAAAAGATTGGGCGGCCTCATTCATATCAGACAATGTTTTTTCACTCATGCGAGATCCACCGATAGCAGTATATGTGCCAGCAGCATTTATTAAAGGGCTTATCCCTAGTTTTTCATATATGGACATTTTTAGTTCTCCGTTGGTGGGGTATATTCTTCATAAATAGGATCTATTCCACATAAATCTGGCAATTCTTGGTAGGCTACACCACAACGAGCATTATAATCCCATAGTAATTCTCCATTAGCAAAGGTCATTTCACAATAAATACGCTTTGTAGAAGGTAAAACTCCACCACAAATATCTTTATAGGCGTATTTGCCTTCAGCGATAGAAAAGAGAGCAATATCTGCATTTCCCCCTTCTTCTAATACACCAATAGGTGATGGTAAAGAAAAAGCTTTAGCTGGTTTTATGGTAGCAGATGCTATTATTTCTTCAAAACTCATGCCCATTGCTAGACATTTTGACATTACTGTCAACATATCCTGACAGGCTTCATTCATACTTGTTCCGTGTAAATCAGTTGATACAAAATCTGGTTTAAAATCTTGTTGAATAGCTGGAAGCGCATTTCTAAACAAAAAAGAACCTTGTCCATGACCTAAATCAAACAAAACTCCTCTTTCTCTAGCTTCACGAAGATAAGAAAAAACTTGTCCTTTACTATTAATAACAGGTACAGGAGCTCTATAACAATGAGTTAAAATATCCCCTTTACGTAAACGTTTTAATAATTCATGCACTGGTCTTTCTTTTTTGAATCGACCAAAATCCACCATCAAAGGCAATTTAGCAGCTTTTCCCACTTTTAAGCCTAAATCTACATGTTCCCAACCAGGATGCCAATAATGAGCTATTTTGATTCCTACAATTTCAGGATATTGTTTAGCCACTTCTATACACTTATCAATTTGAAACAATTCTGGAAACTGCTCTGTTAGTAGGGTGTTCATACCCCAATCAGCGATATTCAATAGGACGAATACTTTGGTTTTTACTCTATCTATTACTGTTGCCTTAAAATGAGAAAAATTTAGACAGCCACTAGATCCTGTATCAATCATGGTAGTACAGCCAT
Source organism: uncultured Brevinema sp. (assembly GCA_947038195.1). Classification (GTDB taxonomy): domain Bacteria; phylum Spirochaetota; class Brevinematia; order Brevinematales; family Brevinemataceae; genus Brevinema_A. The sequence continues at coordinate 26,801 of CAMQVI010000004.1, read as the reverse complement.
TTCTAAAAGAAAAAGCATCAGCTTGAATACCATTATCCCCAGCCCACGCTTGAGGAATACCTGTCGTATGGTAACAATGAGCATGAGCATCTATCAAGCCTGGAGTCAAATATAAACCTGTTGCGTCAATAATATACTCAGCATCTCCTGTGATATTAGAAGCTATTTTAGCAATAGTATTTTTGATTATAGCGAGATCTTTAATCTCAGAAGTTTTTGACTTTGGGTCGATCACATGAGCATTTTTAATTAAATAAGTATACATAGTATACCTCTCTTATAATATTTTAGCTAATCTTTATTATTAACATCTATATATCCACCTTTCATGGCAGAAACAGCAAATGCTGAATACAATGATAAAGCACCTCTTTTCATAGCTTTTTGTTTAGGGATCCATTTGGATTTTCTTTCTTGTAGAATAAGTTCTATCTCTGCTAATGATAGTTCTTTGCCTTGAACCCCTACAATATTAAGGGACCTATTTTCGATATTTATTTCTAATAAATCTCCAAGTTCCACCAAAGCGATAGGACCACCTACTGCTGCTTCAGGAGAAATATGACCAATTGCAGGCCCTCTTGTTGCCCCTGAAAATCTACCATCTGTCAACAAAGCAATCGTAGCTCGTAAGTCTTTATCAGAAGCTATGGCCTCTGTTGTATAAAACATCTCAGGCATACAAGAACCTTTAGGTCCTTCATATCTAATAATTACAGCATCACCAGGTTGGATTGTTTTATTAAGTACTGCTTGTAAAGCATCTTCTTCTTTATCAAAAGGAACAGCTCTCAACACAGCTTTTTTCATTTCTATAGGAAGGGCAGAGTGTTTGACAACAGCACCTTCTGGTGCTAAGTTGCCTTTGAGAATAGCTACTGCTCCACCTTGCTGTATAGGGGTGTCATAAGCTTTGATGACATCATCTTTTTTAACATTTAGTTTGGCTAATTCTTCATTACATTTTTCAAAGTAATCAGATTTTTCTAAGTTTTCTAAATTCTCACCCAATGTTTTACCTGTTACTGTTAGGACATCTAAATGCAGATGTTTTTGTATTTCTTTCATGATAGCTGGGACACCGCCCGCTTTGTGGAAGAATGATCCTGGATAAAAACCACTTGGTCTTATGTTTGCAATAAAGTTGATTTTACGATGAATTTCATCAAATTTTTCCATATTAAGAGTCATTCCCAATTCTCTTGCTATGGTTGGCAAATGTAATAAACTATTAGTCGATCCAGCGATTGCTGAATGCACCATAATAGCATTTTCGAAGGCTTTTTCTGTCATAATCATAGAAGGTTTTATATTTTCAAATGCTAGATTGATTGCTGCTTGAGCAACATCTTTAGCAACTTCTTTTAATTGATCCATATCAACAGCCATCATTGCCGTGCCAGGTAAACTCATGCCTAAAGCTTCTGCCATAACTTGCATAGTAGCAGCTGTGCCCATAAAGGAACATGCTCCACAACTTGGACAAGCATTATGCTTTGCATAAGCAAACTCAGCTTTGGTAATTTCACCACGTTGATACTGAGCAGAGTACATACCAACTTGTTCTAAGGTAAGCATATTTGGTCCAGCTTGCATCACTCCTCCAGTCAAAATAATTGCTGGAATATCTAATCTCGCTAAAGCCTGTAAATGTGCTGGAACACCTTTATCACAAGAACATATATAAATGGAAGTATCAAAAGCTGTTGCTCCACATTGACATTCTATCATATTTGCAATAAATTCTCTTGAAGGTAGAGAATAATTCATACCATCATGCCCTTGAGCTTGTCCATCACACATATCTGTGGCAAAAAACATATTTCCTTTTGCCCCAAATTTTTCTACTTCATCGAAGGCTGATTGTACTAAAGGCATCAAATGAGCACTTCCTGGATGACTATGTCCAAAAGTACTTTGTATAAAGACATGCATTTTCGCTAAATCTTCAACAGACCAACCCATTCCTATTTTTAAGGGATCCATCTCTGGTGCTATATTACGAATAAGCTGACTAGGCATATCTTTGATATTTCTTTTCATTTTACGCCCCTTACGTGATATAAATAAAACTCTACCCTATAAAAAAGACATGTAATCTTATGTTATAAGGTAGAGTTATAAATCGGTGATTAAAGTCCCATTCCTTGACGTTCTGTGTGAATTTCTTTTAAAATTTCTGCACGATCACGAGGTGGCATAGGTGTTAATAAAGATACAATAACTTGTGCTAATGAAGATACAATCCACGCTGGTATTATAGGACCGCCCCAGAAAGCTATTAAATCTTTATTTCCTGAAACAAAGAAAGAAGTTAAACTAGCTGTAATAATAGCAGCTAAAGCCCCTTGCCATGTGGATCTTTTCCAATAACGGCCAAAAATTCCTGCAACGGCAACACCAGTAAGTAAAGTAGAGATCATCGTTTGGATATAGCCTAAAATATCTTTAGCAAACCAAGTAAATGCTAAAGCAGCTCCAACCACTACGAATGCCATCATTTTAGAAACATTAACGACTTTATCTGCTGGAAGAGCTTTTCCTGTCATCAATTGATAGACATCTGTTACAAGTATTGTAATACCTGTCATAGCATCAGAATCCCCTGATGAAATAGTTGCTGACATACCACAAATTAAAATTGCCAAACCTATAAAAGGAGGAAATACAGAGGTTGCCATGTAAGGGAATACAAAGTTAGAATCAGCGATGTTTGGATTGATAGCATAAGCTGACATACCAACTATTGCAGGTGTTACAGCAAAAAGTAAAAAAGCAATAGAAGTTGTTAAAAAAGCTTTTTTAGCTGTTGCTGTGTCTTTTGCACTATATATACGTTGACGGAAAGATGGTACAGATAAAGGACTTGTAGCAATCGCAACGATAACGGAGATTGCTGGAATCAAACCAATCTTATCTATTCCTAAAAAAGAGAAGTTTTCTGCAGGCATAGCAGCACTAATACCTTCCATACCACCAGCTTTTATAAGAGATACAATAGCCATGGCAATAAATCCAAAGAATAGAATAAAGGCTTGGATAGTATCTGTCCAAACAACTGCTAAATAGCCACCCACTACTATATAAATAGCAAAAGTGAACGCCATAATGATACGAGATAAATTCATGTCAAGCCCTGTAATATGAGCAAGATAAGTACTTCCCCCCATTAGATGAGCGCCTAACCAACCAATTGAAGCTAATGTTAACATAATAGAAATTACTATTTTCAAGAGTTTATTGTTCTGATAATAAGAAGCTAGTTCTTCTGTTTCTGTGACAAAATTGTCATTTCTGGCATCAACAAAAATATAAGTTAGTAGAAAAAATCCTAAGGATCCACCTATTCCGACTAAAACCCCTGCCCAGCCATTATAATAGGCATTACCGACAGCACCCATCGTAGATCCTGTGCCTACCATTGTTGCCATTGTGGTTCCAAAAACTAATATAAAAGGTAATCCACGACCCCCTAATAAAAAATCTTCTGCACCAGATTGTTTTCTTGGAATATACCAACCTAAAAACATTAGACCACCAACGTATACTAATAAACCAATAATCATTTGAGCTTGACTCATAATGACCTCCTATTTTTAATAATATTATTTCAAATCTGTTTGTAAGTATATAAAATTAGAGTTTTCCCTTATCGTTGCACTCTTCCAGAACCATCTCCTTCCATAAGATCCAAGACTTCTTTTTTACTAACTAAATTCCAATCTCCGTCTATAGTGTGTTTTAAGCAAGAAGCTGCCACAGCAAACTCTAAAGACTCTTGGGGATTTGTATAAAATCTAAGCCCACTAAGTAAACCTGCAGCGAAAGAATCTCCGCCTCCCACTCTATCTACAATATCAGTGATATTGTATCTCTTAGAAACATGTAATTTATTACCTGTATAAAATATAGCTCTCCAATCATTATGATTCGCGCTGACACTTTCTCTCAAAGTAGTGGCTACTCCCAATAAATGAGGGTATCTTTTACAGACTTCTTTCATAAGGGGTTCATAATCCTTTGCTTCCAAATGCCCTTTAGTGACATCTGCTGTAAAATCAATTCCTAAAGATAATTGAATATCTTCTTCATTTGCAATAAGTAGATCCACATGTTCCACAATAGCAGGCATTACTTCAGATGATTTTTTACCGTAAGCCCATAGTTTTTTTCTATAATTAAGATCACAGGATACTTTCACGCCATGTTTTTTAGCTTCTTTTACCGCATATAAGGTTAAATCTGCTGCATTTTGGCTAAGTGCAGGAGTAATTCCAGAAATGTGAAAATACTCAGCATTTTCAAAAACTTTATCCCAATCAAAATCAGTAGGTTTTGCATTACTAATAGCAGAATCTTCCCTATCGTATAAAACGGTAGACCCTCTTTGATTTGAGCCTCTTTCTACAAAATAGATTCCCATTCTTTTTCCAGTCCATGCAATAGCTGAAGTATCTATTTTTTGTCCTAATAATAGTTCCTCTGCTTTTTCCCCTAACATATTTTTAGGAAATGCAGAAACATAACGAGAGGGCAATCCAAAGCGAGAACAAGATACACAAACATTAGCCTCACCGCCCCCCATTGTCGCTTTTAATTGAGGAGATTGCAATAATCTCTCATAATCAGGTGCTGTTAAGCGAAGCATTACTTCTCCAAATCCTACAATATACTTCATTATGATAACCCCTTTAGCAAATCTTGCATTTCTTTGAATCTTTTTTCAATTTCTTCCCAATTTCCCTTTTCCATAAGATCCTTAGGGCATAACCACGAGCCACCGCAGGCAATAACATTACTGAGTTTTAAATATTCTGTAACATTATCCATGTTTACTCCGCCTAGAGGCATGAACGTAACGCCCATATGTTTATATACTGGTCCTACCGCTTTAAGCCATTTGATTCCTCCTGCAGCTTCTGCTGGAAAGAATTTTAATATTTTGAAACCATGAGAAAGACAAAATTCTAATTCTGCAGCACTTGCCACCCCAGGAACATATTGATAGCCTTTAGCGGCGCAATGCTCTACTAATTTAGGAGTGAACCCAGGGCTAATTATTATCTTAGTCCCCGTGGCTATTGCCTCTTCCGCTTGTTCCACACTAAGTATTGTAGCAGCAGCGCAGGATAGATGAGAATATTCTTTATGTAGAATCTCTAAAGCTGTTTTTGCATAGGGTGTACGCATGGTAAGCTCAACAGCAGGTACATATTTTGAACATAAATCAGCTAAATTTCGTAATTCTTTTTCATTATCCACAACAGCTACTGGTATAATTTTAGCAAGCATATATTTTTCTAATACAGACATTTGATCTCCTTAAATAATTTGATTTACTATTTGTATTTATTATTTACATTTATTATAAATCAAATTCACAAATTTTCAATACTTAATTTATTAAAAATATTATATTTTTTAATTTCATATATTATAAACAGTTACATATTTCAAAACACTTGTGCCTATTTTTTATTGCTTTCCCTATTGCATAAAATACATTTCTCTTATAAAATAAGAATAGAAAACAATTACTTTAAAGTAGGACAAAAATGGATACACCCAAATCACCCACCCAAGCAGGATTAATTATTAAAGCTTTTGCCATCATTAAACTGCTCTCTACTCACAAAGAAATGTCTTTGAAAGATATAGGTTTGCAGACCAATATGAGTAGTACTATGGCTTATAAATGTCTATCTACCTTATGTGATTTAGGCTATGCTCATCAAAACCCTAAAACTCAGCAATATGGATTGACTTTACGCTTAGCATCTATCTGTTCTGATATTCTATTACATTATAATATTACAGAATTAGCTTTTCCTATCATGCAGACTTTAGGGGACAAAGTCAAAGAAACAGTGCATTTAGCGATAAGAGACCACACAGATTGTATCTACATTCATAAAATAGATTCCCACCATTCTCTACGCCTCTATTCTCAAGTAGGAAAATTAGCTCCTTTACACTGTACAGGGTTGGGAAAAGTTCTTTTAGCGTACGAAAATGATGATCTTATAGATAGTATTATCAAAGAAATCACTCTCTTTAAGTTTACTGAACACACAATCACTTCTACTGAGGAATTCAAAAAACACCTTCTACTAGTCAAAGAACAAGGCTATGCCGAAGACAATGAAGAGCACGAGTTTCATATTAGATGTGTTGCTGTCCCTATTTTTGATTATCAAAATCACATATGTGCCGCTCTTAGCATTTCTATGCCCATAGCAAGATGGTCTGAAGAGCTCCATGTATTCCATATTAAAGAGCTATTAGCGTCTGCTCAAGAAATATCACATCTCATGGGAAGTGTTAACACTCACTGAAGATCTTTGTAAGCCACCATTTTTTAGAGAAATACTTAATATAGTCCCTGTATATAGGTGACAAAAAAATTAGAGGAGATATTTATGAAATCTACCCATCATAAAGACCCTCTTATGCTTTCTCATTTCACACACTCATTGCGATTCTTGATTTTATCTGGATTTGCAGTACCTTTACTCCGTTATACCAGTTTACATTTTTCAGCTATTAATAATAACGCTATACGATTTTTATCAGGAGGCATTGTCCTTCTCATCATTGCTCTAATTCGCTTTCGTTCTCAATTCCCCACCACTCTAGGCGCTATAGGTAAAAACCCAAAAGTTTTATTACTTTTAGGAGTATCCTCTTGTACTATGGCTATTAATATGGTCTGCTTTATTAAAGGATTGTCTTTAACTTCTGCTTTTACAGGGAGCGTTTTTACGACTTTTGGAATTCCTTTAAGCACCCTCCTCTCCTGTGCCCTCTATAAAGATGAGAGAGAGAGAAGTCTCAATAAAAAATTCCTCATGGGTATGAGTATTTGCCTTATAGGCTCGCTTCTTTTTGTATTTCAAGGGTCAGCTTCTCAAGGCACCTTCATCTCTGAGGGAGCACTATATCTGATTGTTAGTATGATTGCTCAGATATTTCTAAGCAATATTATAAAATACCTTTCCAAAACCATCCCTGTTCTTTTAATTGGAACAATAAACTCTCTGCTCACAGGTACTATCCTCTTATCTATTACCTTTTTCACAGGTAGTATTTACAATCTTAATAATAGTTCTACCATGCAAATAGGCATTTTAATCTTTGCTGGTATGTATGGAATAACAGTAGGAATGCTTTTAGGATTTTCTATTATTAAAACCCAAGGCGTTGCTACTTTTAATATTTTACAATTACTTATTCCTATTTTTTCTGCTCTATTTGCCTATCTCCTTATGGGGGAAACAATAGACTCCCAGCAAGTCTTAGGAGCTAGTATTATTCTTAGTGGATCTTACCTTTGTATTTTCAATAAAAAGGTATAAAAAAACTTCCTAACGAAATTTGCTAGGAAGTATTGGGGCCCGGAGGGGATCGAACCCTCGACCCACCGATTATGAGTCGGTTGCTCTAACCATCTGAGCTACAGGCCCAATATAAATTAATATCATATAGTATAGCATAAAATGTTTTTTCATGCAATGCTTTTATATAAAATATTTATTCTTTTACAGAAAAGCACAATATCACTTCTGCTTTTTTTCCACCCATAAAAAAAACATTCCCACTCTCTTCTAAAATAATCTTCTCTATCTTTTTAAAATGTTCTTCTTCTTTAAGACGTCTATATTCTACATAGGGGATATGTGAAAAAGATATTTCAAAAAACAGTTGTCCCGATTTAGGTACACAAGAAAATACAAGAGCTTTCTCCCCCTCATAGTGCATAGCTGCCCCTACTATAGTATCAAAAATATTTTCCCAGATTCTTTTTACAAGAAGTATAGAAGGGAGGGAGTGTCCATAGAGTTTTAATTTATGAGTAGGATCTAATCCGTATATCTTGGTTAAGGAGAGCTTTAAAAGAGCCAGAACATCCATTTTTTCTTCCAAAACCACAGGAACAGACGAGACCTCTTGTTTATCAAGAATATTGAGGATAAATAAAACCCTAGTGATTTCTAGGTATTTTGGATCTTTATAAGGGATGAAAATAAATTTTGCTGCCATCCCCCCATCTAGCTCTTCAACTATTCCTTTAAAACTATTTTTTTCCCCATCAAACGCTCTATTTAGTGAAACTACAATCTGTTCTCTCTGCTCTTCTAGAAAAAGATCAGCAAACTTACTATACTCAAAAATAGGTTTGACAACAAGAGATCGTAAAAAAATAGCATTTGTTTGTTCTACAATATGGGATTTGTTAATTACAGCCATGGGAAGAGGGCTTTCTTCATAAAACAGGGTGAAACAGTCAAAACTCTTTGTCCAAGTGTTTTTAGAAAACACTTCTACTATTTTCTTTTCTATAAAAACAATCTCTCCCTCTTCATTTTTAGTCGCTGTATAAAAGGCTCTTTCTTCGTAAATAACACCATTTTTTTCCTTCACGTCTATAAAGCCATGCCAAGCCCCGCTGTTTTCTAAGTCTTCCCAAAATCCTTTGGGAGGACTATCAATAATATCCACAGGATAAATAAAGGTAAGAGGTTTATGGAGTAGCTCTTTATGACGCCAACCATAAATTTCACTAGCATCTTTGCTAATATCTTCTATAGTATGTAAAATACAATTTATTTTCACAATAGCCTTATCTTTTTTAAAGAGAATTTTATCTATCTTTTTTTGCCCTTTCACAGCGCTATAAGGAACATATCTATTTTGAAAAATACTACTAACTATAGCCATACATAAGCTTGTTGCTTGTATTCCCCAAAAAGAAAAATCTTGCAATAGAGAAAGTATGGGCACATTTATACTATATATTGTTAAAAGAGAAAACGCTACTACTACGCCATAATTCAAGAAGGGCGCTGAGAAAAAAAGAGTGTTTATTATTATTATAGGAACACCTAACCAAAAAACATGAACACCTAAAAAAGACCACAAAAAAATAATAGCGAAAAAATAAGTTATGGGAAGAACCGTCAATCGGAAGAGCAGAGATGAGCTTAGAAACATATTAAATATAACTCCTATCCTATGCATTTATTATATCCTTTTCTTTTTCTTTTTTCAAGTATTTTTTAATATTTAAGCTTAAGATTGAATCACATGTTAAAACTATGCTATAATTAAATTAGTATAATTAATAAAACAAATAAAAAAGAGGTGTTTCATGCCTGAATATAAATCTCAGATTTTCAAAGTAGAAGGGATGCATTGTACTGCTTGTTCTAGTAGATTGGAAAAAAAACTATCTATGACTGACGGAGTACAAAATTGTACTGTAAATTTCGCTTCAGGGACAGCACATATACAGTATTTTTCTCATGTCATTAATGAGCAAAAAATGATGCAAGTCGCCCATAATATGGGTTTTGGGCTTAGTTCTGATGGAGAAGAAGAAGAGGGCTATAAGAGTGCCTCTTTAAGACCACTCCTTCTTTCTGTTATTCTTTCTTGGTTTTTCTCCCTCCTTTTAGTGATCCCTATGTTTGTATCGGGGGTTCCCCCTTTTCTAGGGCTCATTGTTGCAGGATTGACTATTTTCATTCCTGGGTTTCCTATTCTAAAAAGTGCCTATGCCTCCTTAGTGAGTGGTACAATGGGAATGGACGTTTTAATAGCCTTAGGAGCATTGGCGGCATGGATAAGCTCTCTACTCCCTTTCTTCGGCATTGCTATTCCTAACTATTCTATGACTGCGGCTATGCTTATTGCCGTAAATCTCACGGGTCGATTCTTAGAAACGATGGCAAGAGGGTCTGCTTCTAGAGTGGTAAGTGCTCTCGCTAATTTTGGAAATAAAACAGCTCATAAAGTATTAGAAAATGGACAAACAGAAGACGTGCCTATCGCTAGCTTAGTAATAGGCGATCGAATACAAATTAAAGCAGGAGAAAAAATCTCTAGTGACGGGGTTATTGTCTCTGGGCGTACTAGTGTCGACGAGAGTTTTCTCACTGGCGAATCTCTTCCTATAGAAAAACAAGAAGGTGATTATGTTTATGGGGCATCTCTTAATATAGATGGCTTCATCACTGTAAAAGTAGAAAAAGAGTCTAAAAATAGTTTATTAGCTCAAACAATAAGACTAGTACAAGAAGCACAAGGAACCAAAGTCCCTATACAAATTCTAGCGGACAAAGTTACTACCGTTTTTGTTCCTATTATTCTCACTCTTTCTTTTTTAAGTTTTTCTATTTGGTTTGCTTTTCCTGAATTTTTCCCTCATATTTTAGCTCGTTTCGGTTTAGAGAGTCTCGAAAGTACCCGTATCGCTGCTGCTATTTCTTCTGGAATTGCCGTCCTAGTGATTGCTTGTCCTTGTGCCTTAGGCTTAGCTACTCCCATGGCTTTAGTCAATGGCTCTACTCTAGGGGCTAAAAAAGGCATACTCATCAGAAGGGGGGCTGCCGTTCAAAATCTCACTAACATTGATATTATTGCTATGGATAAGACAGGAACCCTCACCATAGGTAAGCCCAAACTCACTTCTATTACAGCAGAAAGAGCTAGTACAAAAGAAATTATAGAAATTCTAGCAGGCTTAGAAACTATATCTACCCACCCCCTTGCCTTAGCAGTAATGAATTACGCTAAAGAAAATAATATAAGCCCCATTAGTTTTATCGATTCTATAAATACCCCTGGACAAGGCATCTCTGGACATCACCAAGATACAGAGTGGTTTGCAGGGTCGCTTAAAGCTACCCAAGAACAAGATATCATTATTTCCCCTCAGCTCCAAACCCAAATCGATCATCACCAAAACCTAGGGGAAAGTTTAATCTGTTTATCCGACCAAAGCAAAAAAACATGTGAAGCTATTATTAGCTTTGCGGATAAATTAAATCCCGAAGCCAAAGAAAGTGTTAGACTCTTAAAAGATATGGGTAAAAGAATTATCATGATTACGGGAGATCATAAAAACGCAGCGATGACCATAGCTAAAGAGCTCGACATTAGCTCTGTGGTATCTGAAAGTACCCCTAAACAAAAATTAGACACCGTGCAATCTCTTCAAAAACAAGGCTATAAAGTATGTTTTGTAGGTGATGGAATTAACGATGCAGCCGCTTTGGAAGCTTCTGATGTTGGTATTGCAATGGGAACAGGGACTGATATAGCTGCAGAAGCAGGAGATTTAATTCTTGTTACAGGTTCCCTTACCTCTTTGGTTCTCAGTTTTAAGCTAGCCACTGCTACTTTCAAAAAAATCAAAGAAAATTTATTTTGGGCCTTCTTTTATAATGTTATTGCTATTCCTCTAGCTTTTACAGGCTTATTGCACCCTATAGTAGCAGAGGTAGCTATGAGCTTCAGTTCTTTAACAGTAATTGGGAATTCTGTGCTATTATCTTATAAAAAGCTTTAAATAGTATATTTTTTTATTGAAATAGTCTTGATTTTATCTAAATTCTTTGTTATAATATCTAGTCCCATTATTTATGATTCGCACCTCCTTGTGGATCATAGAGCAAAAAAATATTAAGGATAGTATTCTATGAGCTTTAAAACTACGCACACTAAAGCTCCAGAGATTTCCCGTAAATGGCGTGTTATTGACGCGCAAGGAAAGCCTCTTGGACGCATTGCAGCAGAAGCTGCTCGTATACTACAAGGGAAGCATAAGCCTTCTTTCACTCCTCACGTTGATGATGGAGATTTTGTAGTAATCATTAATGCTTACCAATTTGTACTTACAGGAAGAAAAGAAAATACCAAAGTGTACAGACATCATACAGGATGGATGGGTGGATTGAGAGAATTCAGTCACAGACAAATGATGGAAAAGAAACCTTGGTTTCCTCTTGAAAAAGCTATAAAAGCGATGCTCCCTAAAAATCGTCTAGCTCGTCGTATGATTAAAAAGCTTATTATTGTTGAAGGTTCTGAATACAAAAAAGCACCTAGTGGATTTATAGTCCACCACGAATTTTAAGGAGATACGATATGGCAGTTAAAAAAGATACCCGTGTCTATGCAACAGGACGCCGTAAAACTAGTGTTGCCCGTGTATTTCTTACTCCTAACGGAACAGGATCTTTTACGGTAAATAAAAAAGATTACAAAGAATATTTTCCAGAATTTTTTAGAGATCAAATTTTCGAAGTTTTTGCTATTACAGAAACCACAGGACAATTTGACATTTTCTGTACCGTCAAAGGCGGTGGAGTCAATGGTCAAGCTGAGGCTATCCGTCATGGTATTGCTAGAGCACTTAACGAGCTCGATAAAGACAAATACAGACCTACTTTAAAAACTAAAGGATTTCTTACTAGAGATGATAGAATGGTTGAACGTAAAAAATACGGCCTCCGTAAATCACGAAAAAGAGAACAGTACTCAAAACGTTAATCAAAAAACCCTCCGTAATGGAGGGTTTTTTAGATTGTATTTTAAACAAATAAAAAGACAGGGGTTCAAATCCTGTCTTTTTATTTGTTTGTTTGTTATATTTATTTAGGCACTACAGAGTGGGTGTAGCAGATGTAGGTAAAAATTCTTCACGCCATTTTTCTACTATAGCTCTATTATCCCTAGTAAGACTTGTTAAATTTTCTGTGTTTAATAAAAATTCCTCTTTTTGGGCTTTTGTTCCTTTAATAGTAATCTGATAAAGGACCTCTAATTCTGCCATTTTAATATCATTATACTGATATTTATTGAGTACTTTGAGTGTTTCTTGGTAGTACTTATAGGAATCTTTGTACTCTCCTCTAATGGCATAAATATCACCTAATAACTTATGAGCGATTTCATAGGTTTCTAAAGATGGATAAACTTCTATTACTTTTTTAAGGTCGTTTATGGCCTGTCTATAGCGCTTTCCCTGTAAAATATAAATTCCTGCTCTTTTCACATATATTTCTGCTATAAAAGGAGTGTCTTCTGCTTCATATTTTTTAAGGAAATCGTCCATTTTATCTAGAGTATCCGGATGATTCCGAGAGCTTAATAATACGATCTCTTGGAAATCACTAACACTACTGTTAAGTGTGGTATTCCCTAAATTCAATCCATTAAAGCGTTTAATTCTTTTTTGATCTTTCACTTCGTAAGCAGCTGTAATAGACATTCCTATAAGGCTTCCTGTCCCTATAGCAACACTAGACCACATAATAGCATCCATTGTACCTATAGTCGATAATCCTGAGAGCAAATCTTCAGTAGAGGTTGCATCTTTATACTTCTCATAAGCTTGTTGCCCCAATATTCCAGTTGTTATAGCAGCAGTTATAGAGACTAGGGTTAATGTAGTAAAAAAAGCAACATAAGGAATATAAGGACTTTTATACTCTACAATAAGATCGTTTTCGTAATCGAAATTGTAGCTTCCATAAGGTAATTGTAATACCCCTTCTAAAGGTAGTTGTATTTTTTTACCAACATCAAGAGTAGCCGTTTCTGCATGGGGAAAGAGTATCTGGAAGGATAAAGCTCTAAGAATAAAATGTTCATTTCGTATTTTATTAGAAGATTTTATAGTATTAGTTTGATCTGCATGTCTATCTTTTATTAAGAGAATTTGGGTTTCTTGAGTAAAGTTAGTTGTTTTAAGAGGAGTTGTGCCTATATAGTTTTTTTTAGTTTTTTTACCTTCTTTGTCTAAGGTGTAGACTTTTGCTCCTATAGGATCTGAAGAAATAAATAAGTATTCAGCATAAACAGGGAGAGGGAGTAATAGTATAAGTAGATAGAAAAAAGAACTATGATTTAACACGTTCCCTCCTTTATTTTATAATAAGCACATCTTTAGGAGACAAAGGTTTTCCCATATTTCTAGATTGTTTAACAAGACGACTTCTTTCTTGTTCAATAAGCACCGTTAGTTCTTGTTTTCTCGAGTTAAGTGTTTCTATATCTTTAGAAAGCTTAGTGATTTCTAAAGATATCTCTCGAGATTCTATTCTTTGTTCTGTAAATAACAATGCGAAAATTGTCAGCATTATAAATATAGAAAAAAAACGAAACATAGTTTAAACCCTCTTGAATATTCTTAATTTTGCACTACGTGCTGCAGGATTTTTTTTAATCTCTTCCAAAGAAGGTTTCATAGGTTTAGGAGTTAAAATACTGCCTAATCCTTGTTGAGCGTGATATTTGAAAGATTTTTTCACGAGTCTATCTTCTAAAGAATGAAAAGTGAGAATGCATAAAATACCCTCTGGACTCAAATTTTCTACGATAATCCTTAACATATTTTCGGCAATATCTAGCTCTTCATTAACATATATGCGTAAAGCTTGAAATATTTTTGTAGCAGGATGTGTTCTTCCATGCTTCCCAATTGTTTTCATTAAATAGGACGATAATTCTTTAGCAGAATGAAAAGGTCTTTCTCTAACAATTTCTCTTGCATAACGACGAGAATAATACTCTTCTCCATAATAGTAAAAAATATCAGCTAAATCTTGCTCCGAATAAGTATTAACTACTAATTCAGCCGATTTAGTAGCATCTACACTCAATCTCATATCTAAGGTTTCATCTTCAAAAGAAAAACCTCTATTAGCTCCTTTAAAATGAAACATGGAAACACCCATATCAATAAGAATACCATCAAAAGAAGGTAGATTGTTTTTATTTCTTACTTCGCTAAGATTGTCATAGGTATCACAAATATAAGTAATATGTTGAAATTCGTTTAAGCGCTCTTGTGCTTTTTCTAGGATAATCCTATCTCTATCCAAGCAGAGCAACGAGCCATCTCTATTAAGAGGGGCTATCATAGAAGAATGCCCACCTTCTCCTGTAGTCAAATCAGCTATGTTACTATTGGGTTTGATATTAAGAAAGTTTATGATTTCTTCTGCTAAAATAGGAGTATGGTATACGGTCATTTATCATCCTTATTTGTTTTAAAGAACATCGTCACTTCATTTCCTTTTTCGTTGAATTTCACCTTGTCAGCAAGAGTCCTTACCATTGTAATCCCTCGTCCAAAATCTTTCAGAATATTTTCAGGATCAAAAGGATCTGGAATATGATTATAGTCAAAACCATTCCCCTCATCCCTTATTCTGATAACAATAAGCCCCTCTACAATACGAAACTCTATATAGACTTTTCTCTGTGTATTATATTTGTTCCCGTGTACAACAGCATTTAACAGAGCCTCATAAAAACAGGTATGTATCTTCCAATAAAACCCTGGATCTAGATTGGCTTCTTTTTGGATATAAGATCCAATCTCCGTAATAACAGCATCTGCTTCTAATATAGTAGAAGAAACATAAAGATGATGTTTCTTGGTTTGAGTTTTATCTAAACTTACGAGCATCATACTTACATCGTCTTCAGGGATAGGCGAATTACGAGAAATAAGGCGTTGGTAAATATTCTGGAGCATGTCTTTTTCGTTAATAGCTTTTTGAGTTTGAATAAGACTCGATATTTTTTGTAATTTATCTTTCATAGAGCCTTTAAGATGTTGTAAAATCCCATCTGTATATAAGAATATTTTACATTTACTTGGCAATTGTATCGTGTAGACGAGATCTTCAAAAGAGACATTCAAAAGCCCCCCTAAAGGATAGCCCATTCCTTCTAAAATTCTCGTTTCTCCTAAGACTGTATCTTGAATAATAGGGAAAGGATGTCCACAATTAATATATCTCAAAGTGTAATCTTTATAATCGATAATACCATAAAATAGGGTCACAAAACTTCCTTCTGGAAGAATATCAGCTAAATAAGTGTTAAAATAGGACATGATTTTAGGAAGTCCATTGGGATCTTTAGGGGCAAACTCTATCAATATCTTTAAAGCCGCAGTAATTAAAGAGGCTGATACTCCGTGTCCAGAAACGTCCGCAATTAAAAATCCCATTTGGTCATCTTCAAAGGGAATAAGAGTGAAAAAGTCCCCACTTAATTGCCTAGAGGGTATGTAGAGAGTGTCTACTGCCACACCAGGTCTATAAATAGTAGGCAAGGATAGAATATGTTCTTGAACACTTCTAGCCGTTTGTAGTTCTTCATATATATCTTGGGTTTCTTTATCCAAGAGAGACATATTATTTTGATAAATAGATTCACCTTCGAGGACTACTTCAATAATTGTTTTATCACCAAATACCACTCCTTTGAATAGCACTTGGAATTCTTGTTCATTTTCTTTACTTACGAGGGCTGTTCTATGTTCTTTTCCAGACATCACTGTCTCTACTAATTTTTCATAGTATTCAGCAGTTAGATAAAAAAGCTCATAAATATCTTTTTGTTTGGCTTCTCTCACTTTAAAAACATCTAAACTACGCATAAAAGCTTCGTTACTATAGAGAATGATTCCCTCTTGAGTAAACATCGCCGCCCCTACAATAGAAGACCCTGAAGTAAAGCGTCTTAGAGAGTTCGCCTCACCTAGCATTTCTCTTTGGAATTCTACCTGTTCGTCATAAAAGACTAGGAGGATATTAGTAATTAAAAAGTTTTTATTACTAAGAGGGGAACCTTCTACTTGAATCCGTCGCCCTTGAAGATTGAAAGATTGACCAATACGTTTACCATCTAATAGGAGCATATAGACTTCTGCACCTATATGCCCCATCATATTAGGGACAGAGCCATAAAACATGGTGTATAAAGCGTCATTTCCAAAGACCACATCCCCCATAGGATTACACACAGCTACAGCATAAGGAGAGCTCAACACACTTTCTTTAAGAAGTTTCATCAAGCCATGGTTTCCTCTTGAAAATTCAGAGATGATTCCCACTAAAGACACAATATCATTAGTCACCCCTAGCCTTTCATTGAAGAGAGGGGTTCGTATATATTTACGATCTGTATAAATTAAAATCAAAACTCTTTTATTAAAAAAAGAAAGATCATAAGCATAAGCTGTACAATATTTTTCTGAGTGCATAAAAGGAAGAAAAGATTTGACAGGAACAATATAAGGAGTTTTGAGGGCTTTTTGAGTAATACTTTCTAGAATAACTTTTTCTTCTTTCCCTATATTGACTTCTTTGTGGGTACGCATTTCTACCTTATCATTATAAAGAAA
This sequence comes from uncultured Brevinema sp., assembly GCA_947038195.1. Classification (GTDB taxonomy): domain Bacteria; phylum Spirochaetota; class Brevinematia; order Brevinematales; family Brevinemataceae; genus Brevinema_A. Next base: position 9,814 of record CAMQVI010000004.1, on the reverse strand, counting down.
AAAAACTTGATAGTCGTGAAGAGAGGGTATATATTTAAGGACTTTTTTACGATATCTCATAAGGCCATTAGGCAACAATAGATAACGAAAAACACTACTTGACAGAAGTGTAGAATTATAAAAATAAGCTCGCCGATAATTATAAATTAATATTATTACTGGTCCTGCAAAAAAAATACCTAATAAAAAGGTAAAAACAAAAAGAGGGAACTTGAGAAACACCAGAATAAGAATAGAAATCGCCCCACATAAGGCTAATAATATCACATACATTTGTTAGCCCTAAATACAAAGATTATAAATCGTCCAAAGAATCACAAATTACTAAAAACTCTTGCAATTTAAAAGCAATAAATAAGTCTTTCATTTCAGGGTGAAGATTTATTACGGCGATTTTTCCACCGAGGTCTGTAATTCTTTTATAGGCTAATAAAAGTTTTCCTATTCCAGAACTACCAATAAACTGCATCTCTGAACAATCAATGGCAATAAATTTTTCACCTTTATCCATAAGATCGTAAATTACTTGTTTGAATTCATTAGCGACAGGGTCATTTACTAAATTTTCTTCTACTCTAATAACACAATATTGACCATGACTTGAGCTTGTATATTTCACTGCATACTCCTACGATTCTGTATAAATTATAAAACAATTTCTGTACAATTATCTATAAATATTATAGAATTATATACAATAAAAGTCAAGTAGAAAAATATTAGATTCGAAATATATGTGAAAAAAATGAAAAATAGTAAAAAAATTAAGCGTGGGGATGAAATTGCTGATACTTGTTTTTCAAATCTTTAATAGAAAGTTTTGTATAACGCTGTGTTACAGATAGATTAGCGTGACCTAATAACTCTTGGATATGGCGAAGATTAGCTCCTGACTCTAAAAGTTGAGAGGCAAAAGTATAACGAAATGCGTGGGGGTGAAAACCTTTAGATATATGAGGTTTAATAGAGCTTACTATTTTTCTTATCATTGAAGTTGTGAGAGGATTTCCATTTTGGGATATAAAAAGTGCATTGGAATTTTTTTTATCCAACTCTTTTCTATCTATAAGCCATTGAGTTAAAATATCTTTAGCTAAGGGGATAAGAGGGACCAATCGTTCTTTACTTCCCTTTCCCATAACCCTTAAAAGATTTTGGCTCCACAAAACACCCTCACATTGAAGATTGCACAATTCTTCAGAGCGGATCCCCGTCATATATAAAAACATTAATATATGTCTATTTCGTCTTTCTAAAATAGTATCTATGGGCATACTATCAAAAACATGATTAATTTCTTTAACACTTAAAGTGCTAGGAATTTTTTTGCTCATTTTAGGAGAAGTGAATAATAAAAATGGGTTTTTGTTAAGGATCTTTTTAAGACAAAGAAAATTAAAAAAACTCCTCAGAGAACTCAATCTTCTTGATAGAGTTTTAGGGGAGAGATTGAATTTTTCCAAATGTTCCAGCCATGTCGTTACAAAATAAGGGGATACTTCCTCGAAGCGAAGATTCTGTTCATCTAAAAATAAGAGAAATAAACTAATATCTTCTTTATAAGCTTTTATCGTATGGGGAGAATAGTTTTTTTCGTAATATAAACGTTCTAAGAATAAGATTAATTCTTGCATTATTTAGTACCTTTTTAGAGATGAACTATTATTTTCTAAATATTTTAAGGGATGAGGTAAAATTCCCTAATATATTCTACAGGGGAAGAACGTAAATTTATTGCCCTTATCCATACATAATAGGGAGACCCTTCTGTAGGGATATCATCTGATTCGAGAGGATCCCACTGAAATTCATAGTCCCCTACCCCCAAAACTTCCTTACTAAGAATTCGCTCTTCTAAGCCCCCTTCACCCGTATAGAGATAAAGAGAAACCTCTGCTTCCTCAGATAAAGAAAGGCTGATATGAAGATTGTCTTTTTTTGCATAAATTCTACTATCACTAATCCTAAATTCTTCTTCTTCAAGAATAATACTTTTATTAATATTAAAACCCACAGACCGTAATTCTACATCTTTGCCATATAATTCTACGACAAGATACACTCTATCCGATAAAGCTCCGTATTTCCCTAAAGATTTCAAACCTTTTTCATAAAAAGTAATTTCTGCCAGTTGTTCGTCCGTGAAGGTATCGTATATTTTCACAACTATATGAGAGCTAAAACGTATTTTGGTAAATTCTACAAAAAGTTGTTCGAAATCATTCCCCTCTGGGGCAACAACATCTTCTATACGCAAGTAATGTGTTGTGGTATCTGGGTCAGGCATCATAGAATAATTAGATTCGATCAAGCCTCTAACATCGGTAAGAAATAAAGACGACTCGTGTTTATAACGCCAAGATACGACATAAGCAAAACTAAGATTATTTACAGCAAAAAGTGTTATCAAAAGAATACCTATTCTCTTCATTGATCTTCAGAACCTCTGTTATTTTTTTTTATTAATTCATTTACTTGCTCTTGATGAGCTATTTCTTTATCTGTTAATTCTTCTATTTTAATAAATCTATCTAGCCATGCTAAAGAATCTTCTTTTTCGTGATTATCATCCTTGAAATTTGCCATTTGGCTCATCGCTTGATGTTGTTTACGCATCTGAGTTTTTTGGTAAATAAAATGGGATAAAAATCTGTCCATAAAAAATAAAGCGAGCCATATAGCAGGAAAAATCAAAGCCCATAACATATTGATCCAGTCCACCCCTTGCGTCTTATTTTCAGAAACGATAAAAAGGGTGAGGGGAAATCTAAACTCATCGTTTAGTTTGTAGGAGTATAACATTTTACCATTGGGTAATTTTGAAGCAGGATCAATAGGATTATAATACCCTTCTATCATATTGAGAAAAGGTATGGTTATTGATTTGTCCTTACGATTATAATAGAAAGTGTTTTGATTTTTTATTATAATTGCTTGAGTGAATTTATTAACACTATCTTGTAAAATAGTAGCATCATACTCAATCTCTAAAACTAAATTTTCTCCATAAACATTTTTATTGTAACGCAAGGCAAAATCTGAAGGACGTTTTGAGCTGTTGTACTTATAAATCAAGTTGTCGTTTTCATAGACAGTGACATCTTTAAATTCGGGATAATGCGTTAAATATGCTTCTATCATGTAATGAAGATCTGTAAAATTTCTCCCTAAGGCAGCAAACAGAGCCGTTTCTAAACCAATGTCATTAAAAAAATCTTCACTCAACTCCTGATATGATAAAACTAGATTGTCTCCTTCTTTTTGCAGATCTTGAGCGAGCATTTCTTCACTATTGCCTAGCATGCTCTTTCTTATACTAAGGTGTGCTTTATCTAAGATGCTAAAATAGTTTCCCAAAAAAGAAGGTATTTCTACTGTATGTCTCATTAAATACATAGCCGTTGTACCTAATAATAATAAAAATATAATATAGCGAAATAATTTATATATAATCATTCTATAAATCCCTCATTCTCTTGGCGAGCTTGTGTTTTCTTTTTAGCAATATATGTTATGAGAAAAAGGCCAATATATCCTGATAACAATACTATTATAGCAATAAAACCTATGCTGAAAAAGAGCTTTTTTTCTTGTTCTATTAATAAATCTTGGGGATAGATTTCCTTTCTTTCTTCGTCTATTTTAAATACTAAAACATCTTGTAGTTTTCGCCCTTGCTCAATTAAAAAAGCCTGATTTGGAGTTTTCATTTCTACCAATCTATAGTATTCTCTCGTCATTTCTTCTATTTCAATATAAGATTTCCAAACAGTATCTAGCAATCTTACTTCTTCTTTAGAGCGATAGATATTGTATAAGATTCCTGGTTTCCCAAAAATAAAAAAAGCTACAAAGAAAGCAATCGTAAGATACAAAAAAGGTAAGAGGACTTTTAATTTCATTATTTCACTGGCTCCTGGCATACTATTTTAAAAAATAGGCTTATCTTTTTATCGTCATTTCTTTTTGAAACTTAATAAAGATAAAAGACAATATATTTGGATTAAGGCTTGAAAAAAAAAGAAATCTCATCTATAATAAATAATATATAATTAATATCATTAACCATTAATGAGGAAAGACATGAATATTTTACTAGGCAGACAATCTATTCTTAACAGAGAACAGGAAGTTATCGCTTACGAGCTTTTGTTCCGTTCTACGGACAATAGTCCTATTAACTGCGACACAGAGGCGACTGCTAACGTTGTGGCCAACACCCTATCCATGATGTCTGTAGACAACGTATTAGGGAATAAGAGAGGATTTGTCAATATAGGGATAGACATTCTTCGATTGGGATTATTAAATCTCATCCCCCCTAAACGTTTTGTTATAGAAATCCTTGAAACACAAGAACCTTCCCAAGAGTTAGTTCGGTTTATTAAAAAATTCAAACAGCAAGCATACGTTTTTGCTTTGGATGATTTTATTATCACCGAAGATCAATTAGAACATTGGGACCCTATCCTTAAAGAAGTTCAGATTGTTAAAGTAGATGTAATGGACACCACTTTAGAAGACTTGCAGAAAAAAACTTCATTATTAAAACCTTACAAAGTAGCCCTTTTAGCCGAAAAAGTAGAAACTCAAGAAATGTTCCAAATATGCATGGATCTCGGCTACCAGTATTTCCAAGGGTACTTTTTCACCAAGCCTGATATTATTGAAGGGAAGGCTATCAGCCCATCCATACAAGGTATTTTAGCTGTTATCCGTGCTATCCAACAAGGGAATTCTATTGACGAAGTAGAACATACTATAAAACTCTACCCAGAGCTTATTATATCTCTTTTAAAAATTGTAAACTCTTCTAGTGTTTCCCCTATCCAAGAAATCACCTCTATAAAGCAGGCGATAGCTCTTTTAGGTACTAGATCTTTATCCCAATGGTTTCTTTTATTATTATACTCCCAAAGAAGTAATGGCGAAAGCGAGGTTGGTCTCCGTAATGATCCTTTATTTCTTACTGCTTCTCAAAGAGGTAAAACAATGGAGCTCCTCCTCAAGTCCTCTGATTCTAAAGCTCCTAAACAATTAAGAGATGAAGCTTTCTTAGTTGGACTTTTGTCTCTCTGTGATGCTTTATTACACACCCCTATTGAAGAGCTTGTTAAAGAACTTCATCTATCCGAATCTATTTCTGATGCCCTACTTAAAGGCACTGGAAAATTAGGTGAGCTTTTAAGTCTTACTAAATCTATAGAATGCTGTAATGTAGATGTTATTAACAGTCATTCTGAACGTTTTGCTCTTACCCCAGATATTATCAACGAAGTATCTTTAGAGGCTCTCAAATTCTCCAAAACATTAGCCGACGATTTTTAATCCTTAAAAACGAAAAAGGGGAGAATCTTCTCCCCTTTTTTTTTATTATCAAAGGAGTTTTAGTGTATCAAGACACTTCTAGCTTATTTCATCCTAATATTGCACGTGAAATCGCTCAAATTATAGAAAGTCATCATGGAGATGAAGTTTTTTTTGTGGCTTGGGTAGATAAAGAGGGTATTGTTTCTGAGTTTGAAGCTATTGCCTTCGGCAACGAAGAATCCGTCCCAGCCCCTTTAGCAGAAGGCTTAAAAGGCGATCTCGTAATCCACAATCACCCATCAGGGGATCTTAGAGCCTCCAATCCCGACATCAATATTGCATCCCTCCTTGCTACTAGAAAACTAGGTTTTTACATTATTAATAACGATTGTTCTGAAGTCAATATCGTCTACAAGCCTAAACCTCGTGTTTTTCTCTCCGAAAATCAAGTGGTAGGACTTTTCCAAGAAAAAGGGCTTTTAGCAGAATATATGGGTATGTACGAAGAAAGAAAAGAGCAAGAAATGTTAGTTCAAAAAATCGTCCACGCCATTAACGAAGACCAAATTCTTATGGCAGAAGCTGGTACAGGTACGGGTAAATCCTTAGCCTATCTTATTCCTGCTGCCTTGTGGGCAGTACAATCTGAAAAAAGAGTTTTTGTAACGACTCACACCATCAATCTCCAAAATCAAATTGCTCAAAAAGATGCCGAATTAGTATCTACTATAGTAGAAAGAGTTACAGGGATAAGACCTCGTTTTGCTGTTCTTGTAGGACGTGCTAATTATCTCTGTCCTAAAAATCTTCACGAATTACAAACAGAAGAAGACAAAACCTTATCCCTATTTGACAACCCTTCCAGCATAGCTAACCAAATAGAACTTATCAACACGTGGGCTGAAAACACTACAGAAGGACTTCGTGCCGAAATCCCAGAACGTATCTCCAATGATCTATGGGAAGAAATATCTGCAGCTACCCCTAATTGCCCTAGAAAAGAATGCCCCTTCTATACAGAGTGTTTTTATTATAAAGCACGAATGACTGCAGAAGCTTCTCATATTTTAATAGGGAATCACGCTTTACTCCTTGCTGCTATTGACGACGAGAATGGTTTTATGCCTACTATACCTCATTTCTCTGGTTTAGTACTGGATGAGGCACACTCCTTATCGAATATTACCTTACAATCAATGGCAGAAAGTTTTTCTTTTGGCTCTATTGTTTGGCGTTTCTCTCGTCTTTATAGACAAAAAGGAGATAGATTTTTTGGACAATTAGGTCTTCTAAGAGATAGATCTGCCCTCGATCGTTTCCCTGAATTATCCGATATTTTTGCGACCATATCTAATGGTATTCTATCTCTTTCTCAGAGCTTAAAAGACAGAGAATCACAATTTAGAGATATACTCCATGGAAAAGTAGAATTATCAACAGAAATCAATCAAGAAATTCTCAATACTCCCCATTGGAAAGCTGCCAAAAATTTATTAAGTACTTTATTTGACGAGATTCGCCGAATCGAAGTAAATACCACCAAGCTCATAGAAAAAACAGAAGAAGCGATCCCTGATGCCCGTATATTAGAAATCTTAAAAGTGATAGCCATTCATAACACTGCACTCCACGACATGAGACAAACTTTCGAAAAAATCTTCAACAATTTAGACGCCGATGCTGTTGCCGTAAAACAAATGGAACTGATGGGCAATGCTATTACTTTCTCAGCAGGGCCAGCTAGTGTCGGAGATTTCTTAGCAAGACATATTTTCAGACCTAAAGATTTCACGATTTTTGCTTCTGCCACCTTATCTATAAACAAAAAATTTGATTTCTTTAAAGATGGTATAGGATTAAACTATGTAGAAGAAAAAAATATCGATTCTGCGGTACTTCCTAGCCCCTTTGACTACAAAAATCAAATGGCAGTCCTCGTTGTAAACGAATCATTTCTCTCCTCTGGAAAACAAGAACAAGAAAAACTAGATTTAGTCCGTCAAGCTGTCTTTATGTCAGGGGGAGGAGCTTTATTGCTCTTCACTTCTCGTAAAGCTATGAATATGGCTTATGAAGTACTCGGCGACGATTTCTATAGTGCTGGACTACATCCCCTTAAACAAGGAGAATACTCTAGAGAGCACCTCATCAATACCATGCGTGCTAAAGACTATAGTGTTCTCTTTGGAACAGCTAGTTTTTGGGAAGGGGTAGACGTGCAGGGGGATCATCTTAGATTATTAATCATCGATAAATTGCCTTTTGACAGTCCTTACCACCCTCTAACTAAAGCCATCTGTCGTCTCATAGAAGAAGAAGGTAGAAATTCTTTTACAGAATATTCAGTTCCAAGAGCTGTCCTTAAATACAAACAAGGTATAGGTCGACTCATCCGTTCTAAAAAAGATAGAGGTATTTTACTCGTCTTAGATGGGCGTATTTTTTCTAAACCTTTCTACGGAAAAAACTTTGTAGAAACAGCCAAACCCGCTAATTCTTTATACCTGTCCCCCACAGAGATTCTTACTCGTGTAGAAAAATTCTTTAAAGTGAAAAGACCTCTTTAAATTTATAAAGAAATCCCCTTAATGCTTTTCCCTAAAAAAGAAAAAAGGACTTCATGACATGCCTTGAAAATGTTATGAAATATAGAGTATAATAAATAAAATTGGAGTCCCCATGAAGCAAATAACCATCGAAATAAAAAAATTAGACCCAAGGGCTAAATTACCCACCTATCAGACTTCTGATTCTGCTGGAGCTGATTTATATGCCTTATTAGATAATGCTATATTAATTCCTCACGGTCAAGTTGCCATGATCCCCACAGGATTGTCTTCAGCTATTCCTAGTGGATATGAAATGCAGATTAGAGCTCGTAGTGGCTTAGCCTCTAAAGGTCTAATCATCCCTAATGGGCCAGGTACTATCGATGCTGACTATAGAGGAGAGATTAAAATTCTTTTACTAAACCTAAGTGGAAAGGATTTTGAGATTAGCCCAGAAATGCGTATTGCTCAAGCTGTCATCGCCCCTGTATTACAGGCACAATTCACACCTGTTGAAGAACTATCAATTACAGAAAGAGGTGAAGGTGGATTTGGTAGCACGGGAACACATAATTAAGGATATACAATGATTTTTAAAGACGAAGTACAAATAGTTACGAGCTCAGGTAAGGGTGGAGATGGATCTGCCTCTTTTCGCCGTGAAAAATTTGTTGCTGAAGGTGGGCCTGACGGAGGAGATGGGGGAGATGGTGGAAGTGTTATCTTTAAAGTCAATCCCCAGCTCAACACCTTAGCTAAATTCCATAACGGACAAAAATTCAGCGCTCTCCCCGGTGCTGATGGTATGGGAGGACTTTGTTACGGAAAACAAGGGCATGATACCATCCTCGAAGTACCACCAGGAACTATTGTATCCGAAATAGACACAGAAGGCAATAAAAAAGTTATCGTTGATTTATCAGATGGTGTTAACGAATATATTGTACTTAAAGGTGGCCGAGGCGGTAAAGGTAACATCCATTTTAAAACAGCCGTTAAACAAAGCCCTCAATACGCCCAAAAAGGTGCCCTAGGCACCTCCAAAGAACTTTTGCTAGAATTAAAGCTCATCGCTCATATAGGATTAGCTGGATTCCCTAATGCTGGAAAATCATCTATTGTTTCTTGTCTCACCAATGCGAGACCTAAAGTAGCAGACTACCCTTTTACCACACTCATCCCTAACTTAGGAATGATGATCCCTGAATATTATGGAGATGGATTAATCGTTGCCGATATTCCAGGATTGATTGAAGGTGCTGCGGAAGGAAGAGGTTTAGGAATAGAATTTTTAAAACATATAGAACGCACCAAACTTTTATTATTTGTTTTAGATATCACAGAAAACCCTGAAGAAAAATTTATTATTCTCCAAAAAGAACTAGCTTCTTACTCACAACGCCTTTTCAAGAGAAGTTATGTTGTTTGTTTCAATAAAATAGATCTTATGCCTGAAATACTTGAAGAAATTCAAGAATTTATGGATAGACTTAAAAAAGATAATATTCCTGTTTTCATTACTAGTGCAGGTACGGGAGAAGGATTGGCTGTATTAAAGAACGATCTCTTTACTTTATGGAACGCCCTACCTAAAGACCAAGAAGAGCTTGACGCCTATAAAGAAAGCCAAACTAAAGATTTTGATGACTTTACTATTGGTTTAGATTTGTAAAATATTTAATTAAAAAAGGGAGTTTAATCCCTATAATGGAAATATTAAAAATCCCCTAAAGATGTTATGTCAAAGGAGAAACTTATCATGAAAGATATGAGCATTGACACCCAATTACTAGGTACCCTCATTTATACAGAAAAAGAAGGACATTTTGAAGAACACACGCTAAACTTACAAGACAAGAGCGTTTCTTTTTCTGTTTATATTTTTGAAAATACACCCCTGGATAAACACATGGATATGATAAAAAAATATTTAGATAATATTCCTTTGATGTACG